>PBRM01000191.1 GCA_002725915.1 Gemmatimonadota bacterium | reverse complement strand
CGTGCTCCGGCGCGACCCTTGGCGCAATCGAGGTAGCTAAGGCGGCCTCGACCCCGATGGTCTCCTACGCCTCGACCTCACCCGCGATTACCGCGCACGGTGACGACAACTACCTGTTCCGGGTAGTCCCAAGCGACGCACAGCAGGGACAGGCGCTGGCAGCTGTAGCATCTAATGAAATGTTCGAGAATGTAGCGCTGATTTACATGACCAACGACTACGGCGCGGGCCTGGCGGACGCCTTCGAGGCGAGCTGGGGCGAAGACCTCTGCGTGAAGCACGGTTACGATCAGGACACGACCGACTTCACCTCGATAGTTGACCAGATTGTCAACAATAATTGCGACTCGGTAGTCTCTGTCACCTACGCCACTGATGGCGCTGGTATACTCGAGGAGATGGCGGTACAGGGTGTCGAAGTCGCCTTCCTAGGCGCTGACGGCATCGCTGACATGGGCTTCGAAGCCGAGTTCAGTGACAACAGCACGCTCGGTGGAGTACGAGCAACCAAGCCTTCACCCGGCGGTGACTCAGCCGAGAAGACAGCCTTCGAGGCAGCCTATGCAGCAGCTGGTGGTGACCCCGGTGGAATCTACACTGCTGAGACCTACGACGCAGTAATGATCATTGGTCTGGCGGCTATGGCCGACAACAATAGCGACCTGCGTGATGACCTTGCAACGGTTGGAACTAACTACGCAGGCGCGAGCGGAACACACACGTTCATGGCAAGCGGTGACGTGGTCGGCAGTGGCTACCTTGTCTGTGCTTTCTCCTACGACGGAAGCGCAGTATCATTCAGCTGCGACCAAACCTGGAATCTGGCTGACGGCCTTCAGGGCTAGACCGGCAAACACTGACAAGGGCTGAGGGCGGCGCAGCCGCCTCACGGTCCGCAGGGCTGCTGGTTATAGGCAGCCCCCTGCACTCCCAGCTTGGGCCCTGTTGGGGTTAACGGTCGACACTTGTACATGCTGGAGGAACAGTGGCAGAAGTGGCAGGCGCTGCCGGCGGCGACGCGCCGTGGCGTGCTTGCGACGCTGATGCTACTGGATGGCGGCATCGGCCTGCTCTATGGCAGCAGCCTGCTCGACCTCGGGATTGGCGGCGACCTGCTCTGGCTCTCGCAGTCGGTCGAGTTCATCATCGGCGGGCTGCTGCTGCTGCACGCTGTGGTCGAGCGGCTGACCGGGAATTACCGCACTGCCGCAATTACCGCAATCCCGCTCATTATCCTGCTGGTTCTCGGCGCCTGTTTTGAGCTGCTGTTCAGGGGTCGTGACGACACGGCCAATGTCATATTCAACCTGACCTCGCTCAGTTTCACCGGCCTCTACTGGGCGGCTGCTTACCTTTCGATTGCAGCCGGGCTCACGCTGACCTACAAGGTGCAGCGGTTCGGCAACTTCGCGCAGGCGGAGATGATGCTCTTCGGCGCGTTCGTCGCGATTACGCTGATGTGGAGCGTCCCTTTCGAAGCGGGCGTTGACGCGGTCAAGGACGGGGAGCTGGCCTGGGAATTGCTTATCTGGGCCTGTGTCGCCGCTTTCTTCCTGACGGGGTTGCTGGGGGTGCTGATAGATCGGCTGGTCTACCGTCGCTTCCGGAGCAAGCACGCAATTCCGCAGGTGATGATGATTGCGTCGCTGGGCGTCTCGATGGTCCTGCGCGCGCTGCTCTACCTGCGCTACGGAGCCAAGATGCGGCTCTTCGTGCCGGACCGCGACTGGCGGCTGGTAACGTCATCGTTCCAGTTCGACACGGCGCTGCTCAAGTTCCACTTTGGGCTGCGCGACCAAATCCCGTTCTATGAGTGGGTAACCGTCAAGACTAACGGGGATCCCTACCTCTACGCGCTGGTCTACAGTAAGGCGCTGCTGATTATCGGCGTCTTCAGCGCGGTGCTGCTGCTGCTGCTGCTGCTGAACCGCACCCGGCTGGGGCGGCAGATGCGCGCGGTGGCTGACAACCCCGACCTCGCCGCCTCTTCCGGTATCCACGTCGAGCGCATCCACGCCACCAGCGCGTTCCTCTCGGCCGGTATCTCGGGGCTGGGCGGCGTGCTGTTTGCGATGGTTACGCGCGTCAACCCCGAAGTGGGGCTCAGTATTCTGCTCCCCTCCTTCGCGGTGGTCGTGCTCGGGACGATGGGTTCGGTGCGCGGGGCGATGATTGCTGCGATTATCATAGGCTTCGTCCGCGCCTCGTCGGAGCCGGTGCTGGTCGGCATCGGCAACCCGCTCGACCGCGCCTCCTTCTCGGCGTTCGGCGAAATCGTGCCCTACATTTTCTTGATTGGCGTGCTGATGGTGATGCCGCAAGGCCTTGGAGACGCTCTGGGAAAATGGACTATCGAGCGCCATCGCCGACGCGCCGAGCGGGGCGAACAGGCGAGTGGCATGGGCCCGATGCAGTTCACCTTCGTGGCGTGCAGCGCGATTATGCTGCTGCTGGCGCTCTCGGCGCTCTACCCCGACCGGAGCTATCCGCGGCCGGTGTTCTGGCTGTTGCTGCTGGGCGGCGTGAGCCTGCTGGGGCTGGCGACGTGGTGGCCGCTCAGGGGCGAGACGACCTCCGGGCGGCAGCTGTCGCTGGTTCCAGCCGGGCTGTCCGACGGGCTGCACGCTGCCCGGCAGGGGGCGCTGGCCACGCTCGACCGGTCGCTCTCGGCGGTATATCGCCGTGCGGGGGCGCTTGCGGTGCGCATGACCGGCCTGCTGGCGGTCGCGCGCGCCAGCGCAGCCGGCTCGATTCCGGACGGGGTGCGCGACGCGGTCGCTGCGCCGGGGCGGTTCTGGCGGGAGTTCGCGCCTTACGGACGTGAAAGTGAGCGGGGGTCGTGGGTCGCGTTCGTCGTCATGCTGCTGCTGCTGTTCTGGATTGGCTGGTCGCTGCCGAGTGTCACCGCCTTCTCCAAGTCGATGCAGGTGGCGCGACTGGTCGTGCTGGTCTCGATTTTCGGGTTGATGGCGTTCTCGCTCAACCTGCACACCGGAATTACGGGAATGACCAATTTCGGGGTGATTTTCTTCGTCGGGCTGGGCGGGATTTCGGTCGCGCTGCTTTCTGTTCCGGATGACCGTCCGGGCGGCCACGGCTGGTCCCCCTTCGCGGCGCTGCTGTTCGGCGTCCTGCTCGCAGCCGCTGCGGGCTACCTGCTGGCGTATCCCACCGCGCGGTTACGGATGGACTATTTCGCGATTGTCACCATCTCGCTGGGGGAGGTGCTGCGGGTCTCGCTGCTGGCCGAGCCGATGCTCGCCGCCGGGACTCCCACTTCGGCGGTCGGCATCTCCAACTACGACCTGCCGCTCGAGGGCTGGTGGGAAGGCGGCGCGAGTGCGACTGTCGGCGGCTGGCTGGGACTGGGGGAACCGGCCGCCTACCACCTGCTGCTGGCGGCGCTGGCGCTGGCGGCGCTGTTGTTGGTGTGGTTGCTGCTCGAGACGATGCTCAACGCACCGTGGGGACGCGTGCTGCGCGCCATCCGCGAGGACGAGGAGGTCGCCAAGCACCACGGGCACGACGTCCTGCGCAACAAGGCCTACTCGCTGGCGCTGGGCGCCGGCATCGCCGGCTTGGCAGGGGGGTTGTGGGTCTGGCTGAACGGCGCCGTGTTCCCCGAGTTCATCAGCCCGGTCAAGTCCACTTTCCTGGTCTGGGCGGCGTTTATCGTCGGCGGCCGCGCCAATAATCGCGGGATGATTATTGGTGCTTTCATCATCGTGCTGGTGGACCTGCTCTTCAACGCCATGGTTGCCGCGCAGGGCGACACTTCGGCCGCTTTCCACGACGAGGCAATGTGGATGGAGGGAGGCTTCGCGTGGTGGATAACCGACGTCATGGGCCCGTTCACCAGCGACCTCTCAATTTCCGAGGTCTTTGGTGATTCGGTCGCGCTCGGTGCGGCCGGCTTCGCCTACATCAAGCTGGCGCTGGTGGGGCTGGTCATTGTGGTCTCGCTCCAGCTCTCGGCCAAGGGGCTGCTACCGGAGGTCCCGAGCCGGCCGGAAGACCCGGTGGGTGGCCTTGCGGGTGAGCCTGCTGGAGCAACCAGCAGCGGCACGGAACCGGGAGGTGAGGCGGAATGAGTACGGTCCTGCGCGTCAGCAACCTCTCGAAGGAGTTCGGCGGGCTGCGTGCGGTCGATGATTTCTCGCTCGAGGTGGGCGCCGGCGAGTTCGTGGGCTTGATTGGACCCAACGGCTGCGGCAAGACGACGACGTTCAACTGCATTTCCGGGTTGCTGGACGCCACGGGCGGCGAAGTCGAGATATTCGGCCAGCCGGCGGGACGCTTGCGCCCCGACCAGATTCAGCAGCTGGGGCTGACGCGCACCTTCCAGCACACGCGGCTCTGGCGCGAGATGACCGCCATCGAGAACCTGTTGATTCCGCCGCGAAACCAGTTCGGGCTCGACCCGCTGCGGGCGCTGCTGACGCCCTGGCGCCGGGAGGAGGAGCGGGCTCGGGTGCGGCGCGCCTACGAGGTGCTGGACCAGCTGCAGATACGGCACATGGCGCACAACCTGACCAGCGAGCTCTCGGGCGGGCAGTCGAAGCTGGTCGATATCGGGCGCGCGCTAATGGGCGAACCGCAGCTGCTGCTGCTCGACGAGCCGGTCGCAGGCGTCGCGGGGCCGCTGGCCGACAAGATTTTCAACGACCTGCACCGCATCGTCAACGAGACCGGCATCTCGGTAGTGATCATCGAGCATAACATGGACTTCATCCTGCGGCAGGGAGTTGACCGTATCGTGGTGATGGACCGCGGCCGGGTGCTGATGGAGGGCACCCCCAACGAGGTCAAGGCGAGCTCCGAGGTAATCGAGGCCTACCTCGGCGGCCGCGGCGGAGGCGCTGGATGAGCCGGGTGCTTGACGTTGCGGGGCTCGACGGCGGCTACGGCTCGGTGCAAATCCTGAAGGACATCTCGCTCCACGTTGACGAAGGCGAGTTCGTCACCATCATCGGCCCCAACGGCTGCGGCAAGTCCACCTTCATCAAGGTCATCTTCGGCATCGCAACGCATTACCGCGGTACGGTCAAGCACCGCGGCGAGAGCATTGCCGGCTGGCGCACCGACCAGCTGGTGCAGCGCGGTATCGCCTACGTGCCGCAGGTCGACAACGTCTTTCCCGGGCTGAACGTGCGTGAAAACCTCGAAATGGGCGGCGTGCGGCTGCCGCCGACGCTGTTGGAAGAGCGCATCTCGCGCGCGCTGGAGATGTTCCCCGACCTGCAACCGCGGCTGCACGATACTGCTGCCTCACTCTCGGGGGGGCAGCGGCAAATGCTCGCCATCTCGCGCGCGCTCATCAGTGACCCTACCTTCCTGCTGCTGGATGAGCCAACCGCGGCGCTCAGCCCGCTCTACCAGGAACAGATTATCGAGCGTATCGACTCGCTACGTGAGAAGGGCATCACCATTCTCATCGTGGAGCAGAACGCGCGGCTCTCGCTGGCGCGCTCCGACCGCGGCTACATCCTTGCCAATGGCGAAGTAGTCCACACCGCACTAGCCTCCGAGATTCTCGACGACCCACATATAAACGAATACTTCCTCGGCACCCTGCACGACTGAGCCGTTTCTGCGACGCCCGGTTTCGACCAACCTGCCTTTAATCCGCCCCTGCTGCGGGCCGCATGCAGTTCTTCATCGACACCGCCGACGTGGCGGAAATCCGCGAAGCGCAAGCGCTCGGTATCCTCGACGGTGTCACCACCAATCCCTCGCTGGTGGCGAAGAGCGGGCGCGACTTCGAGGAAGTCGCGCGCGAAATTCTCGAACTGGTGGACGGCCCAGTCTCGCTCGAAGTCACGGCGCTCGACACGGCTGGAATGCTCGCCGAAGCGGCGGAGCTGGCGGGCTGGGGCGAGAACGTAGTCATCAAGCTGCCGCTGACGCCCGACGGGCTCAAGGCGTGCAAGACCCTTGAAGACGCGGGCACCCGCACTAACGTTACGCTCTGCTTCTCGGCCAACCAGGCACTGTTGGCGGCGAAGGCGGGGGCGAGCTACGTCTCGCCCTTCATCGGGCGGCTCGACGATATTTCCGAAGTAGGGATGGACCTGATTCACAATATGCGCCTCATCTTCGACAACTACGACTTCCGGACGCAGATACTGGCCGCCTCAATCCGCAACCCGGTGCACGTGCTCGAGTCGGCGCTCGCGGGCGCGGACGTCGCGACCATCCCCTTTAGCGTCTTCAGCCAGCTGGTGAAGCACCCGCTGACCGATATCGGGCTCGCGAAATTCCTCGCCGACTGGGAAAAACGCAAGCAGTGAGCGGTGGGCTGCTTGTCGCCTCCGGGCCGCAGCTCTTTGCGTGGGCGCCCGGCAGCGAGCCACGGCTGGTGGGCGAGCGCGACGACCACGTCCGCACACTCTGCGTCCACGCTGGCCGCCTCTACGACGGCGGCGACTCGAACGCGATTTACGACACGCTCGCCGGCACGCTCGTCGTGGAGCGCGCTAGCTGGATCTACGCGCTCTGCTCGCATGACGGCGCGCTCCATGACGGCGGCCGCTACGCACAGGTGTGGCGCACGCAGGACGGCGAGCTGGTTAACTGGCGCGACAACTGGGTACGCGCGCTCTGCTCGCACGCCGGGGCACTCTATGATGGCGGCGACTACGGTGTGTGGCAGACCGGCACCAGCCGCGAGATGGGCAGCCGTCCCGGCGCGTGCTACGGCTTCACCCCCGCCGGGGAAGCGCTGCTTGACTTCGGCGAATACGGCGTCTGCGATACCCTCACGGGAGCACCGGTGGCGCAGCGACCGGCGTCGGTGCTGGCTATGACTGCCTTGGGCACTGCCATCTACGACGGTGGCGCTGGCGGGGTATGCGATACACGCAGCGGCGAGACGGTCGCGCAGCGCGCGTCGCCGGTGATGTCGTTCGGCGTCCACGACGGGATGCTCTACGACGCGACCGGCCACTTCCAGCTGCACGCGACACTGGAAGACCCGCAAGGCGATTCGCCGCTGGCGGAGCTGGACGCGCCCATCCATGCGATGCTCTCGCTGCCGGCCGCGATCTTCGACGCGCTCCCGTCGGGTGGCAGCAGTTAATACCCCGACAGAGTGGCGCGCCATGGAGCCACAGCGCCCGCTCTGGACGACCTATGCGATGATGCTGACGGTTGCCGTCATCTGGGGTGCGGCGTGGCCTGTCGGACGCGCGCTGGCGCTGGCTGCTCCCCCGTGGTCGGCGATGGCGCTGCGCTACTGTTTCGCGGTGCCGCTGCTCTTTGTGTGGCTCCATTTCGCGGAAGGCGTGCGCGTCCCGCCGCGCAGCGAATGGCGGGCGCTGGCGCTCATGGGCGTCACGTCAGTCGTCCTGTACCAGATTGGCTTCATCTTCGGCATGCGCGAGACCGCCGCCTCCGACGCGTCGCTGATTATAGCCTTGAACCCGTTAATGGTCGCGCTGCTCTCTGTGCCCTTGCTGGGGTACCGGCTGACGCGCAACGCGAGCATCGGGCTGGCGAGCGGTTTTGCCGGCGTGGCGCTGATTTTCCTCGCCTCGCCCAACGAGCAGATTCCGCTCGAGCAGCGGCTCTACGGCAACGGCCTGATTCTCTTCGGCGCGGCCGCCTACAGTATCTATACCGTCACGCTGCGCGGCTACCTCCTGCGCGGCGGCTCGCAGTCACCGCTCGGCGCGCTTACCTGGGCGTCACTCATCGGCACGCTGCTGCTGCTGCCGCCGATGCTGGCCGAGCAGCCGTGGGAGCACGCCTGGACGATGGATGAGTGGGCGTTCCTCGCTTACCTCGGCGTGCTCTCGACAGTTGTCTGCTACGCTTTCTACGCCATGGGCGTCGCCGACATCGGCGCGCCGCGTGCAGCGAGCTTCATCAACCTGGTGCCGATTTTCGGCATTGCCACCGCAGTCATGTGGCCCGCGCTCAACGAGCAGTTCGGGCTGGTACACGTCGCCAGCTTTGCGCTGGTCTTTGTGGGCGTGCGGCTGGTTAACACGCAACCGCCCGAAGGCGTCGACTGAGTGTCAGGCGACCTGCGGGTAGAGCAGGTACGCCTGATACACGAAGCCGGCCGCGAACCCGAGCATGGCGATGCCACAGACTCCAAGTGCGATGCGGTAGCCCTGCACGGAAAGCTGCCCGCGCGACCGATCAAACATCCAGGCGATGGTGACCTTTGCCATGACAAGCGTAAAGATGAACGCAAGCGCGTAGGCCACTGGCGCGAGCGGCTCCTCCACCGCGGCGGAAGCCATCAGAGGCCCGCCGATGAGGAACCAGAAGGCGTAGACGTTGGGGTTGAGCAGGTTGGTCAGGACGCCGCGCCGCAACGAGCCGGATGTAGACGTATCAGAAAGTTCGACTTTCGGTGGCTCGATGGAGAAACATTCGACCCCCATCTTCACCAGGAACAGTGCTCCCAGCACCGAAATCAGCAACAGCACGGCCGGCTGTGTTGCAATCCAGCCTGCCGCCAGCAGGCTGGCAACAATCATCGGTCCGTCGGTGAACAGGGGCGCAGCAGCTGCCCGGACCCCTGCCCGGAACCCGCCCGACAGTGTCTCACGGATTACCACCGTGAGCAGCAGACCTGGTTTCACCCCCTCCACGACCCCCAGTGTAACCCCCACAATCGCGAGGGTGAGTATCTGTTCAGCCGCCATGTCCCACCAGGAATTGGTTTACTCGTCCGGGGCCAGG
>PBRM01000190.1 GCA_002725915.1 Gemmatimonadota bacterium | reverse complement strand
GTGCTGGTTGGCCTGCTCTCCGATCTGGTGACCAAAGAGGATTACGCTCCTACTGGGCTCCTGTATCTGCTGGGCGGGACCATGCTCGTGGGAAGCGGGTTTGCCAGCTCATTGGGGCTCGAGCCGCTTCTGGTGGGCGCTGTGGCCGGTATCTGGCTCATCAACGCCACCCTGCGCCGTCTCGACATCATTCACGTCCTCGATCGCGGTCACACGCTGACGCAGTTCGCCTTGCCTTTCGCCGTGGGCTGGGTCCTGGGCGCCGGCCTGCCCGGCAATGAGGTGGACTTGGAAGTGCTGGCGATCTTTCTGATGGTCGTGCTGGTCTTTCGTCCCCTGGTTCGGGTTGGCGGCGCCAAACTGTCGGTTCGCGCCTTTGGAGCCCAGGGGAGCAGGCGAACCGGGCCTCAGGAGAAAACGGAAGATCTGTTGGTGTTGGATGACATTGCCCTGGTCATTGCCGCGGGCCTGTACGCCTTCCTGCCGCGGGCGGCTGGCCTGGCCGCCTTGGTCGCGGTCCTGGTCGGGCAACTCGCGCTGGGGATGGCCGGCTCGTGGCTGGCGACACGCGGGGCGGAGGGGAGGCGAGGTGAGGTCTAGAGGGTGCTCAACGCAAGCGCGCGAATACATCGTGGCCCGGGAAGCAGGCCTGGGAACCCAGCTCTTCCTCAATTCGGATCAGCTGGTTGTATTTGGCCACCCGGTCGGTTCGAGAGGTGGACCCCGTCTTGATCTGACCTGCGTTGACGGCGACCGCGATGTCGGCGATGGTGGTGTCTTCGGTCTCGCCTGAGCGATGGGAGATCACGGCAGTATACCCGGCGCGGTGGGCGAGGTCGATGGCGGCGAGGGTTTCGGTAAGGGTGCCGATCTGATTGACCTTGATCAGGATCGAGTTGCCGACGCCAGCCTCGATGCCGCGGCGCAGACGATCGGTGTTGGTGACGAACAGGTCGTCGCCCACGAGTTGGACGCGATCCGAAAGCTCCTGCGTGAGCTGGGCCCAACCGTCCCAGTCGTCTTCGGCCAGACCGTCTTCGATGGAGCGCACCGGGTAGCGCTCCACCAGATCGATGTAGAAGCCGATCATCTCCGCCGGCGTTCGGGACTTGCCGTCGGACCAGTGGAAGGTGTAACGCCCGTCCTC
The DNA here is from genome assembly GCA_002725915.1 of Gemmatimonadota bacterium. Classification (GTDB taxonomy): domain Bacteria; phylum Latescibacterota; class UBA2968; order UBA8231; family UBA8231. Next base: position 6,071 of record PBRM01000190.1, on the reverse strand, counting down.
GTAGAGCTCGCTGGAGGCGGGGTCGAGGGCGATGACGATGTCGGACCCGGGCTCGTATCCGGCGATGCCGACGGCCGCCACGATCGCCTCAAGGGCCTCCTCGTTGGAACCGAGGTCCGGAGCAAAGCCCCCCTCGTCGCCCACGGCCGTGCTCAGCCCCTTCTCCTTCAGGACGGCTTTGAGGCGGTGAAAGACTTCGGCGCCCATGCGCAGGGCCTCGCAAAAGCTCGGTGCGCCCACGGGCATGATCATAAACTCTTGGAGATCGACGTTGTTGTCCGAGTGGGCGCCGCCGTTGAGAATGTTCATCATGGGTACGGGCAGGCAGCGCGCCGACGCGCCGCCCAAATAATGGTACAGGGGAAGACCGCGCGATGAGGCCGCGGCCTTGGCGACTGCCAGAGAGACCCCGAGAATGGCGTTGGCCCCCAGTCGACCCTTGTTGTCGGTGCCGTCGAGATCGATCATGCGATCGTCGATGAGGGTCTGGTCGGAGGCGTTCACTCCTTCCAGTGCCGGGGCGAGCTCGTCGCGGATAGCCGCGACCGCCTTCAGTACGCCATTGCCCAGGTAACGGCTCTCGTCACCGTCCCGGAGTTCGACCGCCTCGTGTTCGCCTGTAGAGGCGCCCGACGGAACAGCCGCCCTTCCCCTGTGGCCGTCGCGGAGGACGACGTCGACCTCCACGGTGGGATTTCCGCGCGAGTCGAGTATCTCGCGGCCGCTTATGCTGGATATGGAACTATTCGAGTGAGCGGTCATATCTTAGACAGGTAATACCTCGGATATCGGTGTGGGTCGGCGGCGGGATCCGGGCCCCTGAGATTTCCTGACGACGGAGGTTGCTCATGTGTCCTGGGACGGGGGCTTCGCGCACAATTTCGACAAGATCGTCAAACTAGGTGTCGCTGATGAGACTGTCAAATATCCCGGGTGTTCTGCTGTCGGTGGCGATCAGCTGCCACCCGTCGTGGGGGGATGTGTCCGTCAACGTCCCCCTCGGTCACTGGAGCTACCGATTCATCGAGCGCTGCGAGGCCAAGGGTCTGCTCACCGGCGTCGGTGACGGCATCAAGCCCTTCAGTCGTCTCGAAGTGGCTCGCGCCTTGACTCGGGTCGACTCCATCTCTCACCGTCGGGGGAGGGGAGGGAGAATGGCGCTGACGCGGATCGAGAGGGAAGAGCTGTCACTTCTGATGATGGAATTCCGCCACGAGGTTTCCGCCCTGCGGCCGAAGAGGAGGTGGCCAGCGCCGGATCGGCGTGCGCCGAGACTGGCCGCGCAGGCGCGAAGCGGTCAACCGCTGGCCACCTACCACCACGGGCGGGGGGAGGTGCACGGAGACCTCCTCTTCCGCACCCAGGGCGACCTGTTTACCGGCCTCAGACGCGCGGAGAGGGAAGCGGTATACCGAAACGCCCTCGGCGGCGTGGTGCGGGGGCAGGTTCTGGGGAAAGTCGGGTTTCGAGCCGCCTTCGAGCAGACGCGGGAAGAGGGTACGCGAGCGTACCGATTGCGGGAGGACATCTTCGAGCGCCGACTCGAGCTGCCCCAGTTGAAGGGGAATCGCGCCGACTACCATCAGGGCACGGCCTACTTTGTGTTCTCTCTCTCCTTCCTGGACGTAGAGGTGGGAAAGGATGAGGTCCGCTGGGGGCCGGGCCCCACCGACAACCTGGGACTCAGCAGCAATGCCCCGGCCTTTGACATGCTGCGGCTGAAGGCTAGACTGGGAGCTGTCAAGCTGGTGAGCATAGCCGGCGCCCTGAGACCGTGCCCGGACCGTCTCGACTCGCCCGTGTGCGCCGGCGTCGGCGACACCTCGGCCAGCTACGTGGTGAACGGTATCACCCGCGTCCTGGATCGGGACAAGTACCTGGCAGCCCATCGCCTCGAGGCGGCGGTGGCGCCGTGGCTGGACGTCGGCTTTCAGGAGGTGCTGGTCTACGGCGATCGAGGCCTGCAGCTCACCTACCTGAATCCCATCATGTTCTACTGGGCCGCTCAGAGCTATCAGGGAGACAAGGACAATCTGATGATGGGGGTCGACCTGGATCTCCACCCGGGTAATGGCGTGCGCCTGTACCTGGCGTATGTAGTTGACGACCTCAAGAAACTGCGCGTCTTCAGCGACGACTTCACCAACAAGTTCTCCTTCCAGGGGGGGGGTCTATGGGCCGACCCGATCGGCCTCAACGACCTGGATCTGCGGGCCGAATACATCCGCATAGAGCCGTGGATCTACACCCACAAGTTTCCCATCAACACCTTCCGGCACTTCGACTCTCCGCTTGGTCACTCCATGGAACCCAACAGCGACCGCTGGCAGGTGGTGGCGGCTCGCCGGCTGAGTCGAGACCTCTCATTCGAGCTGCATCTGAGCCGGAGCCGCCACGGCAGCAACGAAGTGGTGGAGGGCGGAAGAGATGAGAATGACGAGCTGATCATTCGAAACGTCGGTGGCGACCTCCACCGAGGATGGCGCCCCGGTGACGACCGCGAGGTCAAGAAGTTCCTCGATGGGAACCTCAGCAGGCGGACGGGCCTGGGCGCAGAGATGTCCTACCGCCTGTTGCCGCGATTCACCATTGAGGCGGCGTTCCAGCACGAGTGGGGCGACAACGTGCCGCTGCCGCCGGGCTGGGGCCCTAACACAGCGCTCCAGAGCCGCACCGGGTATGGAGACGGGAACCAGAGGCACTTCCGCTTCGCGCTGCGCTACGGCAACCTTTAATGGAGATCTCGCTGCGGGAGGTTCTGGACGCTATCCTGGTGGGGACGGGTGGCGTCTACCTGGTGGCCATGACGTGGTTGCTGAGAGGGCTTGGTCGCAGCGCCCGAGAGAGCGATCATTCGCCGCGCTCACGGGAGGGGAACCCTCCGGTGAGCGTTATCGTCGCCGCACGCGATGAAGCCGCCAGCATCGGCGCCTGTCTTTCCGCGCTTAAGTCGCAGGACTATGGCGGGCGCACGGAAGTCATCGTCGTCGACGACCGCTCCGTGGATGGGACCGGGGCGATCGTCGAGGGGCTGATGGCGGAAGGAGTGGGGGAGCAGGCGGGGGAGCTGAAGCTGATCCGCACGAGGGAAAACCCTCCCTTTGCGTGTCCCAAGAAGAGCGCCCTGGCCCAGGGGATAGCCGCCAGCTCGGGCGAGCTGCTGCTGTTCACCGACGCGGACTGCCAGCCACCGCCTCAGTGGATCCGCTCGACGGTATCGATGTTCGGCGACGACGTGGGGCTGGTCGCCGGATATGCGTATCCCCGCTCCGGCTCGCGTCTGCGGGACCGATTGCTCGCCCTCGACAACGCCGCCGTCGGCGCCATGGGGGCCGGCAGCTTCGGCATGGGCTCGCCGCTGGCCTGCACCGGGCGGAATCTCGCCTACCGCCGGCAGGTGTTCGATGAGGTGGGCGGCTTCGCCGATATCGGCCACCTGATTGGCGGAGACGACGTCTACTTTGCGCGGCTGGTAGCTGAGAAGGCGACCAGCTGGCGACGGGTCTACAATACCCAGCCGCAAAACGCCGTGGCCTGTGACCCGGGTCCGGCGGGCTGGCGGGATCTGATCCAACAGAAACTTCGCCACGCCGCCAAAGCGGGACATTACGGCGGCGCGGCGGCGGCGCTCGGGGCAGCGGTCTACCTCTTCCACCTGGTCCTGCTGATGGGCCTCCTACGTTCCGTCCTCCAGCTCCACGCAGGAGGCCTCCTGGCCGGTGTTTGGGGAGCGAAATGGCTGCTCGATTTCGCCCTTCTCTGGAGCTTCGAGTCGGGCACGGTCAGGGATCGGCGACTCCTCGCCTTCCTGCCTATCCTGGAGGTTGTTTATATTCCCTACGTCCTGCTCTTCGTCCCTCTGGGTCGCCTTGGGCTGTTCCGATGGAAAAACAGAGGTTTTTCGGCATCTCGCGTGCACTCCGCGCCCATTTTATCGTCCTCAGCCAGAGGCGATCGCGGAGATAGTAGCTCGAATTTCAGCTGAGGCGACGCCAATGGCATTCCTTCTCTCTGCGAAAGCGATTCCCGGTTACGTGGAGCGATACGGATACGCGTTCTCCTGGAAGAGGCTGTGGAACTTCTCCAAGGTAATGGCTTCCATGGGGGTCTCGTGGGTCGTGCGGCGTCCGGTGATCTGGGGACATCCGTTCATGATGATGGTGGAGCCCACCAATATCTGCAATCTAAAGTGCCCCTTGTGCCCATCTGGGAACGGGGAGATGACTCGCACCAGGGGGAAGATGGGGCTGGAGGACTTCAAGAGGCTCGTCGACGAGGCGGGGGACTATCTCGTCCTCCTCATGTTGTGGAACCAGGGAGAGCCCTTCATCAACACCGACTTCGTGGAGATGGTGCGCTACGCCCACAGCAGGCGTATACCGACTCTCACCAGCACGAACGGCCACTACATCCGCGACATGGACCAGGCGAGAGCGATCGTCGACTCCGGTCTCGACGAGCTCATCCTCTCCATGGACGGTGTGGACCAGGAGACTTACGAGCGCTACCGCGTCGGCGGCAAACTCGAAAGAGTTTTCGAAGGAGCTCGTCTCCTGTATGCTGCCAAGAAGGAAGCCGGGGTGCGGCATCCACAGGTGAACCTTCAGTTTATCGTCTTCAGGCACAACGAGGCCGACCTCGTCGAGGCGGAGCGGATCGCGCGGGAGCTCAAGGCCGACAAGTTCCTGATCAAAACCGCCCAGGTGTACAGCACCGAAGAAGCGGCCGAGTTCCTGCCCGAGAAAGAGGAGCTGCGCCGATACGACCTCTCCGGGGGCGAGGATCTGGTGGTGAAGGGGCAGCCGGCTTGGGGCTGCAAGGTGCTGTGGTACAGCTCCATGGTAAACTGGAATGGAGCCGTCGCTCCCTGCTGCTTCGACAAGGACGTGGATTTCGAAATGGGGCAGGCCTTTGACGGTGGGACCTTCGGAGAGATCTGGCAGGGAGAGGCGTACATGGATTTCCGCCGGAAGATTCTCGCCGATCGCAGCAGCGAGGACATGTGCCGCAACTGCTCCGAGGGTTATCGAGGAATGTTCTCCACGGTGACCGATCTGTGGGGCAGGTGAAGATCACACGCCCACTTTCCCTCCCTCTGATTTGGCGACTGTGCGGCTCCGCTTTCGAGTCCCAGGCGCTCCGGCTCGAAAAAGTTCGCAACGCCTCCCAGGCTCCGCTGCCGCTTCGCCACCGGATCTGTCCCCCCCCGGGGGGCGAAGTGATCGATGCGCGCTGCTGACGACCCGGTGTCTAATGGCGGAAATCCTCCACCTGGTGCGACCCTGTTTCGAGATTGCTCTTGGAGTGAGCACGGTTGCTTACGCGGCCAGCATTGCCTGGTTCATGCGCGGTCTCAGGGTGCTGTCGAGTGAGGCACACGCTGAATCGCCGGCGCAGAAGGGGTGGGTGGTGGATGCCGAGGCAGAAGGCGGCGCAGACGGCGGCCTTTCGGCGCGGGTGTCGGTCGTCATTGCGGCGCGCAACGAAGCGGCGCACATCGAGGCCTGCCTGGAGGGGGTCTGGGGCCAGACCTATCCGGCGACCGCCTACGAGATCATCGTCGTCGACGACGGTTCCACTGACGGCACTCGCGCGCTGACGCTGGCATTCGCTGCCGGGAAGGAGCGACTGGAGCGGCTTGGGCCTCGGTTGCGGGTTCTGAGCACGGAGGACACGGGGGAGCCTGACTCCAAGGGGAGGCTCGGCTCCAAAAAGGCGGCGCTGGGGCTGGGGATCGAGGCGGCTGAAGGGGAGATCATCCTAACCACGGACGCCGACTGCCGTGTTCCAGACACCTGGGTCGAGCGCATGATAGCCTGCTTCGGGCCGGGTGTGGGCATGGTGGTGGGCTTTTCCCAGATCGGCGATCCGGGCAGCGCAAGAGGGCTTCGGGGGGGCTGGGAGGCGGTCGACTTCCTGAGCCTGATGGCCGCCGCCGCGGGCAGCGCCGCCCGGGGCCATCCGTTGGCCGCATCGGGGCAGAACCTGGGCTTCCGCAAGCGAGCTTTCGACGACGTGGGGGGCTACAGCAGCATTCGGCACCGCATCTCCGGCGACGACGTGCTACTGCT
>PBRM01000189.1 GCA_002725915.1 Gemmatimonadota bacterium | reverse complement strand
TGAAGATCACCCGCGTAGAACCCATTCACCTGGGCCTCCCCGATGTAAGGGAAGTAGCCGACGGCACCCAGGACTGCCTCGTCGTGCGCCTCCATACCGATGCCGGCTTCACCGGCCTGGGCGAGGTCGTCTCCTGCTCCCACGTGGGGCGCGCGGTGATCGAAGCGCCGCGATCCGCTCCCTTCCGTCACGGACTGGCCGCGGAAGTGGAGGGGATGGACGCCGGTGACATCGAGGCCGTTGAGGCCGCCATGGAGAGGAGCACTGCCTGGTACGGTCCTGGCGGCGTCGTCCGACACGCCATGAGCGGCATCGACATCGCCCTGTGGGACGTGCGCGCCCAGGCGGCGGGTCTGCCGCTGCACAAGCTCCTCGATGCGAACGCGATCGATGCCGTCCCCTGCTACGCCAGCGTGCTGTGGCCCGACCAGCCCGAGAAGGTCGGAGAAGCGGCGCGTCGTTTCGTCGAGCAGGGCTACCGCGCCGTCAAGTTCGGCTGGGGCCCGATGGGACCGGACCCGCAACTGGACGAAGAGCTGGTGGCCGCGGCTCGACAGGCCCTGGGAAACGACATCCTCCTCATGGTGGACGCCGGCCGCGCCTGGGACCTCGATACCGCCCTGGAGCGGACGGAGCGCTTTGGCAGATACCAGATCTACTGGCTCGAGGAGCCCCTGCAGCCCGGAGATGTGACCGGCTACGCTGAGCTCTCCGCAGCCAGCGCCGTTCCCATCGCCGCCGGTGAGGCCCTCACCCTGCTGGCCGAGTACGAGCAGCTGCTATGCCTAGGGCGCATCCACTTCGTTCAGCCCGATCTTGGACGCGTCGGGGGAATCACCGGCGGTGGGCGCATCGCCCAGCTGGCCTCTCGATCTGGCGCCTGCGCTGTCCCCCACGCCTTTGGCACCGGCGTGCTGCTGGCCGCGTCCGCCCACTGGACGGCGGCCGGCGAGGACCCCTTCACCGAGTACACCCTCGCTCCCTCGCCACTGGCGCGCGACCTGGTGCGCCACTCCATGACCTTCGAAGCGGGGGAGCTGCACCTTGCCGACGAGCCGGGGCTGGGCGTCGAACTCGACGCGGACGTGGTCGCGCGCTATCGCGTTGACTAACTCAACTCACCCAGCCACAAACATCGCCACTGACGCCGCAGTCCCAATTCCACGCCAGTCACTCACACACCCACTCACTCATTCACCCAAGCTCGCTCAAGAAACACTCACTCACCACTCCGTTCTTACCTGACGAGGAGATAGTGCCATGCCTTCCGTCTCAGAGACCTACAAGTTCGACGAGCTCACCTGGCCCGAAGTCAACGAGGCCGTGGCCATGGGCAAGATCCCCATCATCCCCACCGGGTCGGTGGAGCAGCACGGTCATCACCTGCCGCTGAAGGTCGACCACCTGTGCGCCAGTTCGGTGGCCACCGAAGCGGCGCGAAGAAACCCCGAGAAGGCCCTCGTCCTACCCGCCGTAACTTACGGCTACGTCCACCACGTCATGGACTTCCCCGGCTCCCTCAATATCCACTTCGAGCACTTCATCCAATATGTCCTGGACATCTGCAAGAGCCTCGCCTACCACGGTTTCAAGAAGATGATTCTCGTCAACGGCCACGGCTCCAACCACAACCTCGTCGACATGGTCGCGCGACGCCTGATCGTAGAGACGGACGCCAGCGCCGTGTTCTGCAGCTGGTGGCAGCTGCTGAAGGTGAATCCCGATTTTGACAAGCAGTGGCGGGAAAGCGTCTATCCCGGCGGCTGCTCCCACGCCGGGGAACTGGAGACCTCCATGCTCCTTCACCTCTCTCCCGAGAGCGTGCGCAAGGATCGCATCAAAAGCGAAATCGCCAAGACCAACAAGCTCGGATCCAAATATGTGTGGACCGATCTCTTCGGCAAAGGGGCGATGGGTCTCATCGAGTGGACGAGCCAGTACTCCGACAGCGGCGTCATGGGAGAGGCGGAGAAAGCCACGGCGGAGAAGGGCGCCATCGTCTTCGAAGAAGTCAGCGCCAACCTGGCGGAGTTCATCGACGAGTACCACGGGATGAAGATCGAGCCGCGGACTCCGCACCAGGATCCGGCGCCCACCTTCCCGCTCTCCTTTCCGACGGACTGAGCGGCCGTGAGCGCTCGTCCCAATCTCCTCTTCCTGTTGGCCGATCAGTGGCGACGTCAGGCGCTGTCCTGCCACGGCAATCCGCTGGTCCGGACGCCACACCTGGACCGACTCGCCAGCGAGGGTGTCGATTTCAGGCGCTGCTACGCTACCAATCCGGTCTGCTCCCCCGCCCGAGCCACCCTTCAGACCGGTCGCTACTCCCACCAGACCGGGTTTGTCACCAACAACCTCTACGTCGGCGAGGAGATCTGTCTGGCTCAGTGTTTCCGCGACGCCGGATACGCCACCGGCTACATCGGCAAGTGGCACCTCGACGGCTCCGCCCGCCCCGGCTTCGTACCGCCGGCGCGGCGGCTGGGCTACGACTACTTCGCCGGCTTCAATCGGGGCCACGTCTACCACGAACCGGTCTACTTCTCTGACGACGGCGAACTGCGGGAGCCGGGAATTTTCGAGCCCACCTGCCAGACCGATCTCGCCATGGACTACATGAAGGGGCACACCGAGACCGACCCCTTCTTTCTCATGGTCTCGTACGGTCCACCCCACATGCCCTACGTTCCTCCGGAGGGCTTCGACCGCGTTAGACCCGAGGATCTGGTGTGGCGTGCCAATGTGCCGGACAGCTCGCGGGCTGACGAGGAGGTTGTCGCCGACCTGTGTGGGTACTACGGTCTGTGCGAAGCGGTCGATGCCGAAATCGGACGCCTCCTGGACTATCTCGACACCAGCGGCCTGGCGGAGAATACGATCGTCGTCTTCACCTCCGACCACGGCGACATGCACGGCTCCCACGGCATGCGCTACAAGGGCAAGCCGCAGGAGGAATCCCTCGGCATCCCCCTGATCGTCCGCGACCCCGGGGGGGCGCGGGGTCGCGAAACGGATGTGCTCGCGGGCATCGTCGACATGCCGTCCACCTTCCTCTCCCTGTGCGGCGTCCCGGTGCCGCAGACCATGATGGGCCGAGATCTGTCACCGGCCCTCGCCGGCCAGGATGTAGCGACGGACTGTGTTTACTGCGAAGGCCACTTGAACATCAGGGAGACCGCTGAGCCTGCCGAGCGCGACACGGTGTCCGGATTGCCCTGCCTGGACTGGCGCTGCGTGGTAACATCGCGCCACAAACTTGCCGTTGACTGTACCGGTCAGGTGTTGTCGCTCATCGACCTGGTCCAAGATCCGTACGAACTGCGGAACCTGGCCGACGATCCCTCGGCTCTGCCGCTTCGAGAGGAACTTCTGGAATTGCTGAGAGAGAAGGGGGAGGAGACGGGCGACCCCTTCCCTGCGGCCGTCCCGCCAGCGCGTGGAGACTGAGCCTACGTGCCGGCCTAAGACTAGAGGAGACCCGGGACTTCTGAGTCCCCGTTACGGCTGCGCGAGCTGCAGACCCAGCACCATTGAGCAGCCAGGTGCGGTGCCAGTATGCCTCAGACACGGCAACCGGCTGCAGCCCGGCGTGCAAGTACTGGTCACCTCACTGATCAGCCCTCCGAACCCGGAAAAGGCATGCGGCCAAGCCCAGTGTGAACGGGCGTCCTGAGGATCAAGTGGCGGTGTAGCCGCCCAGGAACACAGCAAGGTTGTGATGTGTTTCCGGGAACAGGCCTTCATCTTGCAGCGTCGGCATCGCCATCCTCATCGACCTGATGAGCCAGAGTCGGCACAGCGACAACGCTGCGGATCGCCGAATCCTTCGGACCAATTCCGCAAGAGCTTCGCGCTCGTGGGCCCAGCACGTGCCGGTCTTCGAAAACCTCGAAGAGGTCCGGCGGGTTCTGAGTCTCTCGGCTACGGCTGCACCGGCTGCAGACCCAACAGCACCAGCAGCCAGGTGCGGTGCCAGTAGGCGCTGTTGATGTAGGGATTCCGGGCGTTGGGCCAGTTCGTCCAGTAGGTCTCGTTGTGCGGAATCCTGTGGTACCATTGGACCAGCGGAATCGAGGGCAACTCCCGCAGCCAGATCTCCATCGCCTGGCGAAACAGCCGCGCCAGCTCCGGGTCATCGGTGGCCGTCTCCCCCATGCGGTCCACCAGGGCGTCGAATTCCTCGTTCTTCCAGCGCCAGAAGTTCTGTGTAGCCGTTCCCGTAGGCTGCAGGAATCGGCTGTGGTAGAGCCTCAGGGTGAAATAAGGGTCCCGCACCGATCCCCCGTTCCCACTCAAGTACGCCTTCGCCAACCCCTGCGACATGCGCGTGTAGGCATCGGGTGTCTTGCGGAAATTCGCGTCGAATCCCGCCTTCTGAAGCTGAGCGATCAGCACCGGAGTCAGATCCTGGAAGATGGTGTAAATGTCGATGAGCATCTTGAGCCGTTCGCCCTTCCGGCTCCAGAACCCGGCCTCGTCCCGCCGCCATCCCTTGCGCGTCATGATCCGGCTCGTCTCCTCCAGATCGTATCTGCCCACCTCCGATGCTTGCACCAGGTCCTGAATCGGGTCGGACCAGCGCGCCAAGGGAGGGAAGTTCGGCAAGGGCAGCAGCGTCGGCGATCCGGCGTTGTTCCACCCCACCTTCACCAGCTGCTCCCGGTCGATGGCGTGACTGATGGCGCGCCGGATCTCAACATCGGAGAAGGGCTCCTCCAGGATGTTGAACCCCAGGCTGATGGGCCACCAGTCGAGGTAGCCGTACGGCAGCTCTCTGCCGGTCCACGTGGTCACCTTCGGATTGGCGTCCAGCACCGCCTCGATGTTGGGCGGCCGCAGATCCAGACAGGTGTCGATGTCGTTGGCGATCAGGCTCTGCACCCGCTTGGTCTCTTCCATCCAGGTCAGGTAGATGATTCGCTGCACCGCGGGCAGATCGCGGAATCCCGTCTCCTTCGCCCACCAGTCCTGGCGCCGATCCCAGACCTTCTGCTGCGGGGTGGACATGGCCATCTCATAGGGTCCCGTGATCACGGGAAGGCCGTTGGCCGGGTCGAAATTGGCGAAGGTCTTGGGGTCTTTCCCCTCCCAGATGTGTTTCGGCACGATCACCACGCCGTTGTCGAAATTGTGGGTGAAGTAAGTGAAGATAAAGCGGGGATTGGGCGCGTTGAGGGTAATTCTCACCGTCAGGTCGTCGACCGCCACCGCCTCTCTTACCCAGGTCTGCATGTCGGTTGAAAACGTCAGCTCCGGCGCGTTGGCTTTTAACATTTCCATGGTGAAGACCATATCCGCTGCCGTCCAGCGCTCCCCGTCGCTCCACTTGACGCCGTCTCGGATGGTCACCGTCACTTCCGTGAAGTCCTCGTTGAACTCGTGACCCTCGGCGATCCACGGGATCAGGTTGTCCTCTTCGCGGTAGGCATTGTAGAAGTAGAGGGGCTCGTACAGGAAGTTCCAACCCGTGCGCGACGACGAGTTCGGCAGGTAGGGGTTGAAGCGGTCGTAATCGGCCATCTGACCGCCGCAGATGCTTTCGCTTTCGCAGTCCAGGATCAGGGTGCGGTTCCGCGGCACGTGACTCAGACCGCCCGCACCTTCCGGACCGCTGCCGCACGCGCTGATCATCCACCACACCGACAATACCACATGGAAACCCGAGTTTCTCAACCTAACACTCTCCTCTCCCGTCGGTGACGAGCAAAGCGGCGAATTCACGCGCGCCGACAACGGCGTTCTCGCCGTACAGATAACAGGCCGCGGCGCCGCCTGCGTCGGTTCGATACAGCGGTGGCGTCTGCGCCCGGCAGCGGTCCGCGGCGTGAGCACAGCGCGGGGCGTAGGCGCATCCCCGTGACTCCACTCCACCACCGCCCGCGCCTCCCATCTCCACTTCCTCATTCTCAGCCAGCCAGCCGCGACCCGGTACCGGTGTCGGTATGGCCTCGACAAGTTCCTGAGTATAGGGATGCATCGGCTTGTCGATCACGCGCTCGACATCGCCGGCCTCCACCACCGCTCCGCGATAGAGTATGACGATATTGTCCGTTACCTGGTAGGCGGTGGTCAGATCGTGGGTAATGTAGATGAAGGAGATGGCGAATTCCCGGTACAGCCGGTGCAGGGTCTCAAGGATGGTGGCCCGCAATGACGCGTCCACCATGGATACCGGTTCGTCGGCGATGATGAGCTTGGGCTGCAGCAGGAGCGCGCGGGCGACGGTGATGCGCTGTCTCTGGCCGCCGCTGAGCTGATGCGGATAGCGGCCCAGGGTCTCGTCGGGCCGCAGCCCCACCGCCTCCAACGCCTTCGCCACCATCTCTCCCATCTCTCCCTTTGAGCGCGCCAGCCCGAACTTTCGTATCGGCGTGGTTAGGATGTGGTCGACCTTGTAGAAAGGGTTGTAGACCTCGAACGGATCCTGGAAGATGGCCTGCACCTCTCTGCGGTAGGCGCGCCGCTCGGTCGGCCTCATCCCCTGCACATCGCTGCCGCGGAAGAGGACCTGGCCGCTGGTGGGCGCCATCAGCCCCAGCAGCAGTCGGGCGATCGTCGTCTTGCCGCTGCCGCTCTCGCCGGCAACGGTCGTGAAACTTGGGGACTCGGCGCTGATGCTGATCGAAAAGTCCTCCGTCGCCACCGTCTCTGAACCGGCGCCGAAGGGCTCCCCGCCGCTGGAGAACACCTTGCGCAGGTGTCGGGCCTCAAGCAGGGGTGGCGGCATGGGTACCCTCCCTCCCGTACAACAGACAGGCGGTGTGGTGGCCGTCCAACTCCTTCAGGCTGGGATCTACCGAGGCGCATTCGTCCAGCGCCTGTGGACAGCGCGGATGAAACAGGCACCCTGTAGGCGGATTCAGCAGCGACAGGGCCACGCCGGGAATCCCTTTGAACTCCCCCCTCGATTTAAACGAGGGGATGCTGGCTATGAGCAACTGGGTGTACGGGTGCTTCGGGCTGCTGAAGATCTCCTCTACGGTCCCCACTTCCACCAGTTTCCCCCCGTACATGATGCCCATACGCTGGGTGAACTGCGCCATCAGTCCCATGTCGTGGCCCACCAGCAGCACGGTGGCGTCCATGCTTTCTCCCAGCGACCGCAGGGTCTGCATGATGTGCCGCTGTACCACTACGTCGAGGGCGCTGGTCGGCTCGTCTGCGAGGATCAGCCGGGGTCTGAGAGAAATCGCTATGGCGATGCAGGCCCGCTGTTTCATGCCGCCGCTGAGCTCGTGGGGATAGAGTTCGGCTACCTGCGGCCTCAGCCCCACCATCTGCAGCAGCTCTTCGATCCGGCCCGCCTCCGCCGGCCGCCGCTGGCCGTGTTCGCTCATGGAGAGTCGTATCTGGTCTCCCACCCGCATCACCGGATTCAAGGAGTTCATCGCCCCCTGGGGCACCATTGCCAATCCCGCCAGTCGCGTCTTGCGCATCTCCTCATCGGACAGCTTCAGCAGGTCGACCCCATCCAGAAGGACCTGACCGCCGGAGATGCGCCCGGGCTCCCTGATCATACGCAGCAGCGCCAGGATCATCGTCGTTTTGCCACTTCCCGACTCGCCCACCAGCCCGAACCGCTCCCCTGCGTACAGGGTGAGATCGATGCAGTTGACCGCCCGGGCGATTCCGCGCCGAGTCTGAAACTCGACCTCCAGCCCGCGTATCTCCAGGAGCTTCTGTCTCATGTCCGTCGCGGGTCCCCCCATATTCACTCACCCACCCTTCTCACACCGCCATCCTCTGCTTGGGGTTGGCCAGCTCATCCAGGCCGGCCGCAATCAGGATCAGGCTGACGAAGAGCATTGCCAGAAAGGCGATCGGGATCGCCCACCACCACCACATCCCCCGGATCAGCGCGCTGAAGGAGATCGCCCAGTAGATGGTCATGCCCACGGTGGGCTCATTTTGCGGGCCCAGCCCCAGGGCCTCCAGACCGATGGTGGCCAACACCGCCCCGGAGACGGCACCGGCGAAATTGGCCGCCAGATAGGGCAGCAGGTTGGGGAACAGCTCCTTCCAGATAATCTCCAGCGAGCTCATGCCGTTGAGCTTGGCCATCTGCACGTAAGCCCGCTCCCGCAGGGAGAGCACCTGGGCGCGGATGGTTCTGGTCGGCCACATCCACGCTAGCGAAGCCACCACCAGCGCCATTATCTCTACGCTGATCTCCTCGCGGATGGTTGACGCGATCGAGATCAGCACGACGAGGCTGGGAACGGTGAGCAGCGTGTCCACCGTACCCCGGATCAGCGTGTCGACCTTCCCCCCGATGTAGCCGCTGCCAAACCCCAGGAGGATGCCCACGCCCAGCCCCACGGAGCCGGCCAGTAACCCGATCCGCAGGGTCAGCGGCACGCCCAGAACCATTACTGCCAACAGATTCCGGCCGGCGTCGTCGGTGCCGAAAGGGTACTCCGCCGATGGGGAGAGGCGCGGCGTGACCGAGAGCGGCTGTGCCGCATCGGTGTCGACGAACAGGGGTCCGGCGACGCAGAACAGAAGGATCGCCGCCATCAGGCCCAGCCCCGCCGTCAGCATGGGACTGTCCTTCAGGTAGGTGAAGACCGAGCTCAGCTTGTCCACGTCGGGGGACCTCAGTCCAGCCGCTGATGCGAGATGCGGGGATCGAGGAGCGGATAGGTGAAGTCCATCACCATCGTCACCAGGCCGATCGCCATGATGGTGATCAGGACGACGCCGTTGATGACGGTGTAGTCGGAAGCCTGGATGGCACGGAAGAGCAGCGTGCCCATGCCCGGATAGGCGAAGACCACCTCGACGACGACCTGTCCCGAAACCGCGAACGCCATCGACAGGCCCAGGGCGGTGTACTGGGGCAGAAAGGCGTTGCGCACGGCATAGCGAAAGAAGATCGTCTTACTTCGCAGGCCGTTCGCCTCCGCCAGGGCGATGTAGTCCTCCCCCACGGTACTGACCATCATGCCGCGCATTCCCAGGGCCCAGAATCCCACCGCCTGAAGTACGATGGCCAGGGCCGGCAGCGTGCTGTGGTGGATCACCTCCAGGATGAAGTCGAGCCGGAAGCCTGGAAACGTACCCGGTGAATACCCCCCTGAGAGGGGAAAGATGTTCAGCTGCAGACCGAGCGTGTAGATGACCACGAGGCCCAGTAGGTAAGGGGGAATGGCGGACAGGGTCATCAGCGGAAAAACCAGGTGACGGAAGAGAGCCGGCGCTCGGGCCCACACCGCCAGAGCGCCCATCAGCGTTCCCAGCGAAAAGCCGATGATCGTTGCCACCAGCAGCAACCCCATCGTCCACGGCATGGCATTGGCGATCATCCGGCCCACCCGCGCCGGGTAGTTGGCCAGCGAGTATCCCAGATCCAGACGAGCGCTGTTGAGAAGAAAGTTGAGATACTGGGTGTGCAGCGGTTTATCGAGCCCGAACTTGGCCTGGTAGGCCTTCACCATGGCCTCCACGCCCTCCTGGCGCAACCCGCCACTCGCTGCCAGCAGCCCCAGTTTTTCCCTGATGGGATCGCGCCCCGTGGCCAGACGCGGGATGAAGAAGTTGACGCTGGCGGCAGCCCAGACGACGATCAGGAACAGACCGACGCGCCTGATGATGAAGCCCCGGCTCACAGGGCGGTCAACTCGCCATCGGCCAGTCGGTACTTGTCGCCGCACTCCGGGCAGGCCAGGAGATCCCCCTCCTCTGCCGGGGGGAGGGCCACACAGCAGCGGCAAACCCAGCCCGACAGCCGCGCCGGGACGCCGAGCACGAGAGCGTGATCGGGCACGTCCCTGGTCACCACCGAACCGGCCCCGACGAGGGCGTAAGCGCCCACGGTGATACCGCAGACAATGGTGGCGTTGGCGCCCAAAGTGGCCCCCGTCCTGACCAGGGTCGGGCGGAACTCCTCCTTGCGCTCGATGAAAGCGCGGGGATTGATTACATTGGTGAACACCACGGAGGGACCGCAGAATACGCGGTCTTCCAGAGTGACGGACCTGTACACCGAGACGTTGTTCTGGATCTTACACCCGTTTCCGATCTCGGCGTCGCCATCAACATACACGTTCTGACCCAGAATGCAGTTGCAGCCGATACGGCAAGCGGCCATCAGATGGCTGAAATGCCACACTCTGGTACCGGCGCCGATTTCGCACCCCTCGTCTACGACGGCGGACGGGTGAATGAAATAGTCGCAATTGGTGGCCATGGGATCGGTCCAGTGCTAGGTCAGGGCGGGGACAGCGGCGACGGGACGCTTAAGATAAGGCTGCCTGGCCGCATCAGCCAGTCACGGCGACCTGGGCGACTCCAGCCGCCAGCGGGCGCTTCAAGCCCTACAACTCTTGGCGGACCCCTCGAGTAACAGCGCTCAAACGCATCGTAGAGGAGAAGAAGATGAAGCTCGTCACCTACGCCCTAAAGGGAAGTGAATCCGTCGGCGCCGTTATCGCCCGCGACAAAATCGTCTTGGACCTGAAGGCCGCCGACCGCGCTCTGGCTCGAAGCGAAAAACGGCAGGCCAACACCTTTTTCGGAGACATGCTCTCCTTCCTGTCCGCCGGCAGCAAGGCTATGGCGGCAGCGCGCAAGGCGGTAAAGGCGGCGGAAGAAAAGCTGGGAGACGAGCCCAAGGCCGACGGCAAGACGACACACTTCCTCACCCGCGTGAAACTGAAAGCACCCTCCCCCAGGCCGCGCAAGTTGTTCTGCCTGGCCGGCAACTACCAGGACCACATCGAGGAGGGGGGCGGCAGGATGACTGCCCAGGACAAAGAGACGCCGAGGGTCTTCATGAAGCCCCCTAGCACCACCGTCACCGGCACGGAGGACAAA
This sequence comes from Gemmatimonadota bacterium, assembly GCA_002725915.1. Taxonomy (GTDB): domain Bacteria; phylum Latescibacterota; class UBA2968; order UBA8231; family UBA8231. The sequence continues at coordinate 349 of PBRM01000189.1, read as the reverse complement.
ATCCTCATCCCGCCCATTGCCCGGGCCATCGACTGGGAGGGAGAGCTGGCCGTCGTCATCGGACGGACCGCCAAGGGTGTGAAGGCCGCTGACGCCCTGCGCTATGTGGCCGGGTACACGGTGATGAACGACGTCTCCGAACGCCAGCTGCTGATCAAGCAGCGGACCTCCAGCAGGCCCAGGGACGAGTGGTTCGACTGGCTCAACGGCAAGTGGCTGGACACCTCCGCCCCGCAGGGTCCCTGGATCGTCACCACCGACGAGATCCGCAACCCCCAGGATCTCAACATCAGCACCTACATCAATGGGGTGCGGAAACAGCATAACAACACCGCTCAGATGCTCTATC
>PBRM01000188.1 GCA_002725915.1 Gemmatimonadota bacterium | reverse complement strand
GGGGGAACCGGGCACTGGAGAGATCCCGCGGGCTTCGGTGGGTTTTCTGCCGAATCAGAACCCTGCCCGTCTCCCCGATGGGGCGCGGATGTTCGACAGAGGAGAGAAGGAGCAGCCATGAGCGAGGTTCGACAACCAGACGCGATCTCAGCGCGGTACAGCCATGCGCGCCCGCGCTCGCAGGCGCAATTCGACCGCGACAGACAGGTGATGCCTGGAGGCGTTAAGGGGGCGTACTACCACACCCCGTACCCGCTGACGATGGATCGGGGTGACGGGTGTTATGTGTGGGATGTGGACGGCCATCGATACGTCGATTTCGCCAATCATCACACGGCGCAGGTCCTGGGGCACAACCATCCGGCGGTGACCGAGGCCATGGCGACGCAGCTGCGGCGGGGACTCGCTCTGGGCGCTCCCATGGGCAACGAGGTGGAGCTGGCCGAAGCGATGTGCGGCCGGGTGAAGTCGCCGGCGCGGGTGCGCTTCTGCAACTCAGGAACCGAGGCCACGCTTCACGCTATTCGCCTGGCGCGCGGCTTCACCGGCCGGCCGAAGATCGCCAAGTTCGAAGGCGGCTACCACGGCAGCCATGACGCGGTCGAGATCAGCGTGGCGCCAAGCCTCGATGAGGCCGGACCCGCCGATGCACCGCATGCCGTACCGCAGGTGCGCGGAATAGCTCCACACGCCGTCGACGAGGTGGTGATCCTGCCATACGACGACGAGTCGTCTGTGGAGCGGCTGGTGAGCGCCCATCGGCAGGAGTTGGCCTGCATCCTCCTGGATCCGAAGGCGGGCGTGTTGCCGCAGAGAGCGGACTTCATGCGCTTTGTAGAGCAGACGGCCCGTCGCTGCGAGGTGCCGCTCATCCTCGACGAGATCGTCGGTTTTCGCGTCGGCACCGGCGGGATTCAGGAGCAGATCGGCATCACACCCGATCTTACCACCTACGGCAAGATCATCGGGGGTGGGTTGCCGGTGGGGGCCTTCGGCGGCCGGGCGGAGCTGATGGATCTGCTGGACGGGACCCAGGCACCGACCGGATTCTTCCAGAGCGGCACCTACAGCGGCCACCCGCTGGTGATGGCGGCTGGGTTGGCGACCTTGTCGCAGCTGACGCCGGCGGCGTTCCGCCACATGAACGAGCTCACCGAGCACTTGTGCGATGGGATCGCCCGGCAGCTACTGCGGTTGGAGGTGAAAGGAAAGGCGGTCCACAGCGGCTCCGTGTTCAGCATCTACTTCACCGACACGGAGCTGACCGACTACCGCAGCCTGAGCGGCTGCGACAAGGAGCGGCCGAGGCTGGTTTTTCTCGCCCTGCTCGAGCGCGGCTATTTCCTCAGCCACAACCTCGGCATGAACTCCCTCTCCCTGCCCATACAGGCGGAGCACGTCGACGGTCTGATCGATGCTTTCGGCGAAGCCGTCGGGGCAACACTCTGAGGGCGCGGAGAGAGAGGCATCGGGCGAAGCCGAATGACACTGTTCGTCTGAAACGCGGGCTGCCTTTCGCGGCACAGCAATTATTTCAGGAGGTCCACGCGGTTTAACTTTCTGCGGTTGTCAAAGGATGCGTTTCAGCTCGGCCTTAATGTGCCGCTGAACCGTCCTGGCGAACTTTTCGGTGCTGATTCCCTGGCGCCGAGTTTCTAGGCCAAAGGGTCCGAAACCGAACAGGACTTCGTCGGCTACATGCTGCTCCGGGTCGTCGAAATAGCGAGGGGTCGTTCCGCGAAGGGCAGCGGGCAGATCATCTCCTTCGGTGCGGTAAACGATCGGATTGGCCAGAATCGCAAGAGGGCGATCGCCCGCAAATGTTATCGGATCTCGGGCTATTGGTTCGTCGCCCATCTGTACCAGATCCGTCATTTCCGGAGCCCAGGACGCAATCCGGTAAGTTGGCCCCGGAGTAACCCACTCCTCGATAAATTCCCGTGCGGCGGCATATTCGTGCCACCTTTTCAAAGCTCGCAGGTAGTTCTTTGGGAATCCCGCTTCCCCTCCCAGTTTCCTCACGTCACCTTCGCAGCGCAGATCGTTGAAGACTACGAACCAGTGGCCAAAGGCCCGCAGCCCTCTGGAGAGGGGGACCACATCATTTCGAGCCGGCGCGTGGCAGCCGTCGACAACCACGACGTGGGGCATTTCGCGGCTGAGCCTGGCGACCGTCGATTTGGGAAACGGGGAGGGGACACTCATTCGCGTGGATGTTCCGGAGCGCACCCGGTGGTACTCGACGGAGAACCCATCCTGGAGATACGCCTCGATCGGTTCGACGAACCACTGGCGGCCAAATCGGTCGTTGCCGATCACCAGGATTTCACGGGGGGTTTGAGACCTGAAATCCTGCAGAAAATTCACGAGACCGGCGGCCTCGAAGGCAGCTCGTTTAACTTCCGCACCCTGGCGCTCGTCCAGACGACACTCCTCCTCCACCTGCTTCGGAAGCTCTTCCAGCGCGATGAAGATCCGATAGAGCTCCATCGTGGAGAGGGGAGAGGGGTAGCGGCCCCGGAGCTCGTAGGTGAGCGGTTCAAGAATCCGGGTGTATTCGTATTCGAAACGCCTGAACTCAAGGTCTCTCTGCAACGCATTGCTGAGCTCGAAACGGCCGTTGCGGGTCTCATCACGCAGGTGGCTGAGGTGGTCCAACAGAGGTTCAAAAGCGGATTTCTGGGAAAGATACCGAGTCAATGCCGGGGTCAGGACGGTGCCATCGTGATTGGTCTTGTGGTACCGACCGACCCACTCTTCCAACTTTTCGAAGCGATGGACAACTTCATCTCGCGAGTAGTGAGCGCCAAGCTGCACAACGTGCTCGCGTGCAAGTTCGTCATCCACATAGCGGGTGAGATTTCCCTGCATCTGCGTTCTCGAATTGTTATTCGATTGGGATGGCGGCCGCTAAAGGCAGCTCTGCATTAGGCAACTCTCGACCGGTGCCGACGGGCTGCCACGTCCGAGAACGCCTCGAGCCCACGCAGGGACTGCACAGCGGCTGACGGCTTGACCTGAGCGCCTGCCGCGCGTTGCTTGACCGCTGCAGTGGCGGTCATGGGCCAGGAGTCTGCCTTTCCTGCCATGGAAGGGCTTGAGTCGTAATCGCCTTGCGCATATTGCCCAGCCAGACAGGCCAGAACCATTGCGTCTCGCTTCCGGAGGGCAAGAACGCGGGGTCGATCATATACTTCCGGGTCCGGTCGATTTCCTCCTGCAGGAAGCCCTCAATAGCCGAATAGGGAATCCAGGCAAAGGCGCTGCGTTCCAGATAGGCGTCGTTGGCCTCCGGCACCGGATGGCTCATCACCCGTGGCGCCGGAACGAAGGCGATCTCGGCGAAGTAGGAGGCGAAGTCTCCGTCCATTACCGGGGTCTGGCCTTTGATTTTCTTCAGCAGGTCAGCGCGTTGGAAATAGCCTCTAGACTCCTCCTCGGCTTTGTGGGCGGCCGTCTCTGCCACTGTTTCGCCCTGGCGTGGGCCACCCCCAAACCCCGCCCATCCCCTCTTGCTGCCCGCGTGCTCTGCCAGCAGGAAATAGACCTTTCCCCCGGATTGAAAATACAGGACCATGCCAGCCGGCTGCTCGGCGATGGCAGCTCCACCCAACAACAACGTGAGAATCCAGGCACGCACCGTCGGTTTCATATCAACCTTTCCGTTGAAGATCGGCATCAGTCCATTGTTCTCGCTCACAGGCGGCCACGACACGCTGGTGCCAGAGGCCATCGATAAAAAGATCGCGTCGATCCAGCTGGCAGTCCAGGAAGGCGCGGGCCAAGCAATTGATGTGACCGCTCAGCCTTGATCAAAACGTCGATGACGGAGTCCATGCCCATCGCGAAACATGCTGCATCCCACTTCCGTCATTACTGATAGTGCCGTTTATTGTCCTTCCATGAAAACGCTTCTCAAGCGACCGTGGCTGACCTCCATTCACTGAAGGCCTGTGACCATCAAATCCCCTCCACCCGGAGATCCTGGTCCGCGCCACGGTGTGTCGAACGGTGCGGATGTCAGCCTGCGCGCGGTCGGCCTCGGAGCGCTACTGTCGGTGGCGATCAACATCGCCTGCCCATACAGCGTGCTGGTGCTGCACAACGCCGGCCTCACCTCCGACTACCTGTCCGCCGGGGCGATGATGCTGTTCCTGGTTCTGGTGGGCATGGTGAATCCCCTCCTCAAGGTGATGCACCGGCCGCTGGCTCTGCGCTCCGGCGAGCTGATCGTGGTCTACATAATGATGATCATCGCTTCCGCCATCCCCACCTGGGGCCTGGTGACCAACCTGTTTCACATCCTCACGCGGCCGTTCTACTACGCCACACCCGAGAACAACTGGGCCGAACTGGTGCAGCCGCTGATCCCGTCGTGGCTGGCCCCGCGCGACCCGGTGGTGGCGCGCGGGTTCTACGAAGGGCTGCCGCAGGGCAGCGGCGGTATCCCCTGGGGTGCCTGGTTCGTGCCCCTGGTCGCATGGGGGTCGTTCATGTTTGCCGTTTATCTGTGGATGATCGCCACCATGGTGATCCTGCGGAGGCCGTGGGTCGACCGGGAACGCCTGGTGTTCCCGCTGGCCCAGCTGCCCCTCGAGGTATTGCGCGGTACCGATGAACACACCGTGCCGCCCTTGTTTCGCAACCTGCTGTTCTGGGTCGGTTTCGCTCTGCCCTTTGCACTGCAGATGCTGCGCGGTCTGCACCACTACTACTTCTTCATCCCCGATGTGCAGACCTACCACGATCAGCTCTACCTGTTCCGCGACAGTGTGCGGGTCATCGTATTCGTAAACTTCGCCATCATCGGCATGAGCTACTTCCTCGGCCTGCAGGTGTCGTTCTCAGTCTGGTTTTTCCACCTGCTGGGGCGCTGCCAGACCGGCGTTTTCAACCTTCTTGGCTACGAGATCAAGGGGCACAACGAAGCCCTCACCGGATCGTCGACGGCCCTGTCACATCAAGGTATGGGGGCGATGCTGGCGCTGGTGGTGATGATGTTGTGGGCCTGCCGCGCGCACCTTCGGCGCGTGGCAAGGGCGGCCTGGGGCCGTCCCCATGCCGACGATGGCGAGAAGGGTGAGGAGATCCTCTCCTACCGAACCGCCGCACGCCTGTGGCTCGGATGTGCGGTGTTTGTCTTTGGCTGGCTGGTGGCGACAGGGCTACCCCCCCTATCGACGGCCGTGTTCCTGATCGGCGCCTTTGTTATCTTCCTTGCCATCGCCAGGGTCATCGCCCAGGGCGGGGTGGGCTTTACTTCGTCAACAATGTTGCCGCAGCCCTTTACGGTCTACACGCTGGGCAGCGAAGCCGTGGGATGGAAGGGGCTGGCGAGTCTGTCGATGAGCTACTCATGGGCGGCCGAGATGAGGACCACGGTGATGGCGTCGGCGGCCAACGCGGTGAAGCTGACGGACGGCCGTCAGCTGCGGCACGCCCGCCTATTCTGGACGATGGCGCTGGCGGTCCTTCTCGGCATGGCGGCGGCGACATGGACGACATTGCATCTGAACTACGCCCACGGTGGCATCAATCTGCGCCAGTTCGGCGTGCCGGCGATTGCCTGGCGTTTCCTCGAGGACAAGCTGCGCAATCCGATCGGCTGGGAGCACATCGAACCGAGGCTGGTGTTCGTCGCCATCGGCGCCGCGATGATGGCCGGACTGATCTGGCTGCAACACCACTTCCTCTGGTGGCCGCTGCACTACATCGGCCTGCCCGTCGGCGACAGCTGGGTGATGGGATGGGCCTGGTTCTCGGTGTTTCTGGGATGGCTGGCGAAAGGCGTTGTTTTTCGGTTTACTGGCAGCAGCGGCTACCTGACAGCCAAACCGCTCTTCCTTGGGTTTATCGCCGGTCAGTTGATGGGTGGCGCCGTGTGGATGGTGGTCGACGCAGTGCTTGGCGAGGTCGGTAACATCGTCTATATCGGAGTGCGTTAGTGAACGTGTGTTTCGGCCCCGGGGGGGGAGCTGTCAGGAGGAAGAGAGATGGCATACATGACCGACACGCAAGACCGGGATCAGCCCTTCACGTTAGTCAGCGCTCCGCAACTTCAAGCGGGCACAACTCGAGTCGGATCTATATTGGCTTCTGTGGGGCGTTGGGCTTGCCGATTTCACAGGTCTGATCGACGAAGTCGCGCACGCGCCACAGCCGGGTAGCGAGAGGACCCGAGAGGACCCGAGAGGACCCGAGAGGACCCGAGAGGACCCGAGCATGCAGACCGATCCCATACGCGTGTTGATCGCAAAAGTCGGCCTGGACGGTCACGACCGCGGTGTCAAGATCGTCGCCCGCTGTCTGCGCGACGCCGGCATGGATGTCATCTACACCGGTCTTCACCGCACCCCCGAGCAGGTGGTGATGGCGGCGGTTCAGGAAGATGTCGACATCCTCGGCATCAGCATTCTGTCGGGCGCTCACATGACCGTCATCCCCAAGGTGCTGGACTTGCTGAAGGAACAGGAGGCGGAGGATATCATGGTCGTGGCCGGGGGCGTCATGCCGGATGAGGACATCGCGGCGCTGAAGGAGCAGGGCGTTCAGGAGGTCCTGCTGCAGGACACGCCGCCGGATGCCATCGTCGATTCGATACGCCGTCTGGTAGCGGCTCGCGCACCACGATAGCTCCACACTACGTATGGAAAACTGGTCCTTTCCGGCCGTCTACGATCCCGCCTATATACCCGAACCGGATTCGCGATACTGGTTTCGGACGCGGGAGACGATGCCGCCGGCCGAGCGCGACGGTGCGATTCTGCGGCGGCTGCGGCAGGTCACCGCGTACGCCTACGAGCGCGCGCCCTTCTATCGCCGCATCTGGGACGAAGCCGAATTCCATCCGAGCAAGCTCACCAGCCTCGAAGATTTTGAGGAACTGGTTCCCGTCATCACCAAGCAGGACCTGCGCGCCTCGCAGGCTGCGTCGCCACCTTTCGGCGACTACCTGTGCATCGACCCGAGCGAGGTGTTTCACCTTCACGGCACCTCGGGCACGACCGGCGACCCCACTGCCTTCGCCATAGGACGCGGCGACTGGGAGGCGATTTCCAACGCCCATGCACGGGTCATGTGGGGGATGGGCCTCAGGCCGGGAGACACCGTTTTCGTGGCCTCCGTGTTCAGCCTTTACATGGGGTCGTGGGGCACCCTGAGCGGCGCCGAGCGTCTCGGTGCCACCTGTTTTCCCTTCGGCGCGGGTGCTCCCGGGATGAGTGCGCGCGCTGTCCACTGGCTCAAGCGAGTTCGCCCCACCGCCCTCTACGGCACGCCGTCGTATGCCCTCTACCTGGTCGACGTGGCGCGAGACGAGGGGATCGACCCGCGCGAGTTCGGCCTGGAACTCCTGTTCTTCTCGGGTGAGCCGGGGGGCTCGATCCCGGGTGTGCGCGACAGGATCAGGGAAGCTTTCGGCGCGCGAGTCGTCGACACCGGGACCATGGCCGAGATGACACCGTGGATGAACGCCGCCGGCAGCCGGGAGACGGAGGGGATGATGCTGTGGCAGGACATCATCTACACCGAGATCTGCCATCCGCGGACTTTCAGGCGGGTGCCGTATGGACAGCGGGGAACGCCGGTTTACACGCACCTCGAACGCACCTCGCAGCCGATGATCCGCTTGCTGTCAGGCGATCTCACGCGCTGGGAGGAGGGGCCCTCGACGTGTGGCCGAACCTATCCGCTGCTGCCCGACGGCGTTTTCGGCCGCATCGACGACGGCTTCACTATTCGAGGCGAAAACGTCTATCCGAGCGAGATCGACGCGGTGCTGAGCGCGTTGGCAGACTACGGCGGTGAGCACCGGATCATCATATCGCGCGAGGGGGCGATGGACGAGCTGCTGGTCCAGGTGGAGGGCGTGCCGGAGGTATACGAGAAAGGTGAGAGGGGGGAGGAGTTCCGCCGACAAACCGCGGCCGACCTGCAGCGGGTGCTGGGTATCCGCACGCAGGTCGAGGTGGTTGCGATAGAGACGTTTCCGCGTACTGACTTCAAGGCACGTCGCGTCATCGACGACCGCGATCTGTTCCGTGATATGCACCAGCGCCTGGGCGGATGAGTGCGGTGACGCGGCTGCGGGTGTCCTCGCTGGACTTGGTGGCGCCGGTGCTGGCGGGCAAGATAACGGCGATCGCTCGCCTGATGAGCCGCGTCGAAAGTGGCGGGGGGGAGGTGATGGGAGCGCTCGAGGAGATCTACCGGCACGCGGGCAAAGCTCACATCGTCGGCATCACCGGCGTAGCGGGCAGTGGTAAGTCGGCCCTGCTGGCGAAGCTGGCCATCCGCCTGCGCGCCGCGGGCCGTCGCGTCGGCATTATCGCCGTCGATCCAACCAGCCCGTTTTCGGGAGGATCGATCCTCGGGGACCGGATCCGCATGAACGAGTTGAGCGGAGATCCGGCTGTGTTCATCCGCAGCATGGCGACGCGGGGATCGCTGGGCGGCCTGGCCCGGGCGACTCTGGACGCAGGTGACATTCTAGATGCCGCGGGCTACGACCCCGTGTTGATCGAAACCGTCGGCGTCGGTCAGGATGAAGTAGAGATCGTGCAGGCGGCCCACAGCACCGTCGTGGTGTCGGCGCCCGGGCTGGGTGACGACATCCAGGCGGTCAAAGCCGGCGTGCTCGAGATCGCCGACATTCACGTGGTCAGCAAGTGCGACCGCCCGGACGCCAATCGGACGGTCATCGACCTGAAAAACATGCTCACCATGACGGTCGCTGCCGCCGCCTCGGCGCCAGCCTGGCCGTTGCCGGTAGTGGCCACGAGTGCCGAAAGCGGCGAAGGTGTCGATGAGCTGGTCGAGCAGATCGATGCGCATCGCGCCTTTCTGCAGAGGACCGATGGGTTGCGGGAGCGCCAGCGGCGCATCGCGCAATGGCGTCTGCTGAAGGCGGCGGAGGAGCTGTTGCGGGACGAATTCAAGCCGCAGCAGGAGGGGGGCGGGAGGGGAAGGGCGCAGCTCATCGACGCGATGACCGCACGCGAAATTCATCCGCATGTTGCGGCGCGGCAGCTGATCGAGCCAGCCCGAAGGGGAACAGAAAAATGACGCGGGACGCGAGCGAACGGGAGGCCCTGGCGACACAGCTGAAGCTGTGGGAGGAGAACGAGGTCGAGGAGTTCACGGCGCGCCAGCCGGAGCGGCAGAGCCAGTTCAGTACCTACGGGGGCGTGCCGGTAAAGCGGGTGTACACCGCCCTCGACGGGAAAGAGACTCCGCGGGAAGACATCGGTCTGCCGGGTCAGTACCCGTTCACGCGCGGCCCCTATCCGACGATGTATCGCGGTCGGATCTGGACGATGCGCCAGATCGCCGGCTTCGGCACCGGGGAAGATACCAACCGGCGTTTCAAGTACCTGATCGAGAACGGGCAAACCGGGCTGTCGGTCGATTTCGACATGCCGACGCTGATGGGATACGATTCCGACCATCCGATGAGCGAGGGGGAAGTGGGCCGGGAAGGCGTGGCGGTCGACACCCTCGCTGACATGGAAGCTCTCTTCGACGGCATCGACCTGGAGCGGATCTCCGTCTCCATGACCATCAACCCGACGGCGTGGATCCTGCTGGCCATGTATGTGGCCCTGGCGGAGAAACGAGGATTTGATCTCGACAAGCTTTCGGGCACGATCCAGGCGGACATACTCAAGGAGTACATGGCGCAGAAGGAATGGATCTATCCGATTGCGCCGTCGGTGCGACTGGTGCGCGACGGCATCACCTTCTGCGCCGGGAAGATGAAGCGTTACAATCCGGTAAACATCTCAGGCTATCACATCTCCGAGGCGGGAGCTTCGCCTCTGCACGAAGCCGCGTTCTCCCTGGCCAACGGCATCACCTACGTC
>PBRM01000187.1 GCA_002725915.1 Gemmatimonadota bacterium | reverse complement strand
GAGGCCAACGAGCTTTCCTACGGGCCCCGCCGGGGCCTGGTCATCGGCGCGGGCGTGCCCTGCTGGCGCTTTTACAACGACGCTGACATCGCCGAGCGCTACCCCGGGCTCATCGACTCCGCCGCCATTATCGGCGGCATCCAGATCCAGGGGCGGGACACCTTCGGCGCCAATTTATGCAACTCCTCCCCCAGCGCCGATAGCATCCCCAGCCTGATCACCCATTCGGCGAGCTGCAATTTCGCCGGTCCCAATGGCAAGCGCTCTATCGCCGTCGAGGACTTCTGCACCGGCCCGGGCGCCAACGTGCTCGAGCCCGGCGAAATTCTGGTCTCCCTGCAGCTCCCGACCGCCAAGAAGAACACCGGCTGCCACTACCAGCGCTTTATCCCGCGCAACGAGATGGACATCGCCGTCGTAGGCGTCGGCGCCTACGTGGAACTGGGTGGCCGCGGCAAGGTGTTCAAGACGGCCCGGATTGGCCTCGCCGCGGTGGCGCCGACGCCGCTGTTCGCCAGCCAGGCGGGTGAGCAGCTAAGCGGACAGCCAGTCAGCGACGAGACCATCGAGCAGGCGGCCGAGGCAGCCAAGTCCATCGCCCGGCCCATTTCCGACATGCGCGGTACGGCCGAGTTCCGCACCCACCTCGTGGGCGTGCTGGTGAGGCGCGCACTGCATGGGGCGGTGAAGCGGGCCAAGGGCGGGTTCGTGGCGAATGCTGTCGAAGTGGCCTGATCGGGCCGCGTCGAGGCGATTCGAGAAGCAGCTGGCGAGAAGCAAACCGGGATGATAGAGAGGACACTAGGCGACATGGGCAAGATACACGTTCAGTGTGTTATCAATGGTGACGAGAAGGAATTCCTCTGCGAAGCGCGCGAGAGCCTCCTGGAGGTCCTGCGAGAGGGGCTGGGGTTTACCGGCACGAAGGAGGGCTGCAACGACGGCAACTGCGGCGCCTGCAGTGTCACCCTCGATGGGGTGCTGGTGGATTCGTGTCTGGTGCTGGCGGTGGAGGTCCAGGGGAGGGAGATCACCACGGTAGAGGGTCTGGCCATAGCGGACGGATTGCACCCTCTGCAGCAGAAGTTCCTCGAGCACGCCAGCCTGCAGTGCGGCATCTGCACGCCCGGCTTTCTGGTGGCGAGCAAGGCGCTGCTGGATCAGAATCCCGATCCCACCGAGCATCAGGTGCGCCATTGGCTGGCGGGCAATCTGTGCCGCTGCACCGGATACGATAAGATCGTGCGCGCCGTGCTGGACGCGGCCGAAACAGTGCGTTCCTAAGTCCGACGGGAGGGAAGCTATGTTATCGAGCCACGGTGAGATCCGCAGCTTCGGAGACGAGAAATACAAGGTCGTGGGGACGCGCCCTATTCGCCACGACGGCACCGACAAGGTCACAGGCCGCGCCGTGTACGGAGGCGATACCCGGCTCCCCGGCATGCTCTACGGCCAGGTCCTGCGATCCCCCCACGCCCACGCCCGCATCCGCTCCATAGATAGCAGCAAGGCCGAGGCACTGGATGGGGTGAAGTCTGTTGTGACCGCCGCCGATCTGCCGCCCACAGCAAGCGACGAGATGGTGGACCTAGGCGAGGGGCCGGCGCGGGTGAAGTTCATGAGGGACAATATTCTGGCTACAGACAAGGTGCTTTACCGAGGGCACGCCGTGGCTGGTGTGGCCGCTACCAGCCCCCACATCGCCGACGAGGCCCTCTCCCTCATCGAGGTGGACTACGAGGTGCTGCCACCGGTGGTGACGGTGCTGGAGGCAATGAAAGAGGGCGCCCCTCTCATCCACGAAGATCTAACGACCATGGAGCTCGGCGAGGATACGGACAAGAACAGCAACATCGCCAGCCACATGCAGCACACCCTCGGCGATGTCGAGCAGGCGATGGCCGGCGCTCACCTGACCGCCGAGTTCGAAGTTCACACCTCTTCGGTCCACCAGGGGTACATCGAGCCCCAGAACGCCACCGCCTTCTGGAATCAGGACGGCATGCTGACGATCTGGACCAGCACTCAGGGCGCTTTTACCGCGCAGCGGCAGTTGGGAGCCATTCTCGGCGTGCCCGTGGCCCGCATCAAAGTGGTCCCGCAGGAGATCGGCGGGGGATTCGGCGGCAAGATTCCCGTCTACCTCGAGCCGGTGGCGTCTCTGCTGTCGCGGCAGACCGGGCACCCGGTCAAGCTCATCATGTCGCGGGCGGACGTGTTCGAAGCGACCGGTCCCACACCCGGATCCTACATTCGCGTCACGATGGGGGTGGACAGCTCCGGCAAGCTGGTTGCGGCCGAGGCCTACATCGCCTTCGAGGCGGGCGGTTACCCCGGCTCCCCGGTTTTCGCCGCGGCCATGTGCGTCTTCGCCTGCTACGACATTCCCAACTGTCTGGTCGATTTCTACGACGTGGTGGTGAACAAGCCGCGGTCCTTCGCCTATCGGGCGCCCGGTTCTACTCATGTGGCCTTCGCGGTCGAAAAGGTGATGGACGAGCTGGCGGCAAAACTGGGGGTTGATGCGCTCGAACTGCGCATCCAGAACGCGGCCACGGAGGGCATGCGACGATCGGACGGCATAGTCTATCCGCGAATCGGCTGCAAAGAGTGTCTGGAGGTGGCCAGGGACCACGACCACTTCAAGACCCCGCTGGAAGGCCCCAACCGCGGACGCGGCGTCGCCGTCGGCTACTGGTTCAACATCGGCTTCAAGTCGAGCGTCACGGCGAGCGTCAACAACGACGGCTCGGTAAATCTGGTAGAGGGCTCCACCGACATCGGCGGGACCCGCACCTCGATAGCAATGCAGTTCGCCGAGACCCTGGGACTGGCGGCGGAGGACATAAACCCCTCGGTCGGGGATACCAGTGCCATAGGCTACACGGATGTGACCGGCGGCAGCCGGGTTACCTATGCAACCGGCTGGGCGGCGTACGAGGCGGCCCAGGACGTGAAGGCGCAGATGCTGAAGCGGGTGGCCATGGTCTGGGAGGTGGAGGATGACGAAGTGGAGTTCGACGACGGGGTCTTTCGCCACAAGACCGACGCTTCCAAGTCCCTGAACTTCAAGGAGCTGGCCGCGAAGCTGGACGACACCGGGGGGCCGGTGGTGGGCAACGGCTCGGTGGATCCTGCGGCCGGCGTCGGGGGGTCCTTCTGTGTCAACATCGTCGACCTGGAGGTGGACCCGGAGACGGGAAAGGTGGACATCCTGCGCTTCACGGCGATTCAGGACGCGGGCAAGGCGATCCATCCAAGCTACGTCGAGGGTCAGATGCAGGGAGGCTCCGTGCAGGGCATCGGCTGGGGCCTTAACGAGGAGTACTTCTTCACCGACGAAGGCCGCATGGCCAACTCCAGCTTCCTCGATTACCGCATCCCCACTACGCTCGATCTGCCGATGATCGACACCGTGATCGTGGAGGTGCCCAACCCGGGCCATCCCTTCGGTGTCCGCGGCGTCGGCGAGGCCTCGATCGCCCCACCCCCCGCAGCCATTGCCTGCGCCATCAAGAACGCCGTCGGTGCCCAGCTCTGCGTGCTGCCGATGAGGCCGGACCGTATCCTCGCGGCGCTAGATGAGGCTGGCGACCGGGTGTCGGTAGCGGCGGGGTAGTGAGTGATGCCGATGGTATGGATCCCCTCCCTCATGCAGAAGCTGACCGGCGGCGCTGAGCAGGTGGCGGTAACCGGGGCGACGGTGAGGCAGATCATCAACGAACTCGAGGCCGCCTACCCCGGCTTCAGGGCTCGGCTGGTGAACGAGGAGGAGGATCGGCTGCGTCCGGACGTCGCTGTTGCCGTTGACGGCGAGATCTCCAATGAGGGGATGCGGAGGAAGGTGGGCGAGTCGAGCGAGGTGAATTTCCTACCAGCGATGAGCGGGGGCTGAGGGCGGTGCTCCCCGGCGACTGCGTCGGGCTGATCGTCGCGCCGCAGCGCCGTTGAGCATCGGCCCCACGCGCTGCATAGGGCATCAAGGCCGCTACGGGTAGACTACCCAAACGGCACAGCCACCAAGGGGACGAGCATCTCGTCTTCCGAGAGGCCGGCGTGGGCGCCGGTCTGGAGGTGCACGCCGCTTCCATAGTCGAAGAGAAGCTGCCGATCCGACTGGGCCAGCGCGATGAGATCGCCTAACCGGGCTCGGAAAGGCGCGCAGTCCCCCCCGTACCAACCCCGGTTGACGGCCTCGTCGGCCGTCAGGAGCAGCACGTCGTCGGTCTGAAACACCTCGAGGCTGGCGAGGGCGGTCGGATCCTGAGACGAGAGGTAGAGCGCCCGCCGCCCGCCGCCGGGCGGATGGCGCAGAAGAGCGGCTACGTCCCCGCCCAGGGTCAGGGCGCGATCGGGCGCCAACCGTGTCTGGCCGTGGTCGGCGGTGACGATGAGAGTCTGTCCGTTTCGCTCGCACACCTCCATCACCTTGCCGACCATCAAGTCGATAAAATCCATCTCCGACAGGCATACTTCCTGGGTGTCGCTCGCATCGGGACCATACAGATGGCTGAGGGTGTCGATCATCGGCCAGTAAATGGAATAGAAGCCCCGCCCCCCTCCGGCTGCGCCGATGGAGCTGGCCAGCAGGTGGGAGATCTCCGACTGCGCGCGATACCCGACGTAGGTGGATCCGCTGCTGATCAGGCTGGTGAATGAGGAGCCTTCGTATTCGCTGGCGCTGATGCTGAAAGAGGGGATGCCAGCGACGGCCAGGCGGTCGTACACCGTGGGCACGACGCGCACCAACTCCTCTGAAAAGGCCGCGGGCGCCGCCTCCTCGGTGGTGAAGCGGAGCATGTTGCACAGGGCGCCGACCTCCTCTATCCACTGCCGCTGTCCGAGCATGCCGTGCTGTGCCGGCGTGGAGGCCGTGTTCAGCGAGGTCAGGGCGACGGTGGTGGTGGATGGGAAGACAGAGGTGAGGCTCTGCAGTCCCCCCGCGGCCAGCTCCACCAGCCGCCGAAGGTTGGGTGTGCGTCCGGATCGAAGCGCGGTCTCGAACTGGCGGAAACCGAGGGCATCGCAGATCAGCAAGACGATGCCGCCGTCACCCCTCAGCGTGTCCCCGTGAAGGTGGCGGCAGACCGGGTTCGGCGGGTCCACGCCAAAAGCGTCGAGCACGGAAGCGGTGAGATTGACGATGCAGCCGCCAGCGTAATCGGGCGACGTGAGAGCACTCACCGGGTCTGCCGACCCGATACCGATGGGGGATCGATCCAGTAACGTAGCTTCTGCGCGGGTCTGTCGGCCCCGCGCCCCTCGGCGCGCAGGGTGTCGGCATCCATATCCATAGCGCTCTCGAATCGACCGCCGTTGCGCTCGATGATCTTCTTGGAGGCGAGGTTGTCGGAGTCACAGGTGACCAGGACTTGGGTCAGGGCCATGGCTGGACATTTTTCAAGTCCCAACGCGAGGATCAACTCACCGTAGCCCATTCGTCGCCGCGACGGCCGGATGCTGTAGCCTATGTGACCCCCATAGGTCATGAGATACGCCGTGCCCAGTTCCGCCCGGATGGAGATCTGTCCGATATAGTGGCCGTCGTCGATGAGCCAGAAGACGCAGTCCCGGTAACCGTTCTTGCGGCCTTTGGACTTGCCCAGTTCGCGCAGGTCGCGGACGAAGGCGCCGAACTGCCGCTGCAGCCGGCGAAGGTCGTAGCTGAGGAATTCGGCATAGGTGGAATCGAGATGCCCCTCCTGATGAAACTCGCCGGCACCCTCGAGGAAGCTGTCCTCGTATCGCTCTGACGGACTGTCGAGAAAGCAGCTCCCTCGATTTCTGCGGGCGGGCAACAGGTTGAGCCTCAGAAGACGGAGACGTACGGCTCACGCTGGACGTCGTCCACGCTCAACGCTACTTGGCGCGGCGTCTGCTCAGCGCTCGCCGTCCAGTTGGTCGCTCCCATGTCGTCCGCGCCGAGCAGATTCACCGTCCCCTCCCCCCAAAGCCGCATCGGAATCGAGTCAATAACCACCGCGCCAAAGGTAACCGCATCGCTCGATTCGGACCAGACAGGGCGAGGCGCCATTGATGCCCGCCTCGCGGAATACCATATTCTGACCTTAGATCGGCAAACAGACGATCTCGCAAGAGGGGACGCGGCCTTCGTCCGCGCTCGCGATTGCGACTGAACCGACATCGGAGAAGGCATAGTGGACAAAATCGACATACCTCCAGTGACCGGCGTCTTCGAGGAGCCGTGGTCGCGGAAGAAGGTGTTCGGCCTGCTCGCCGTCTTTGGGCCGGCGGCGATCGTCGCCTCCGTCAGCATAGGCGCCGGGGAGACCATCGTCGTGGTGCGGGCAGGCGCATGGGCGGGGTACGGGCTCCTCTGGCTGGTGCTGCTGAGCTGCCTGGTGAAGGGCGTGTTCGTCACCTATCTGCTGGGACGGTACACGGCGATCAGCGGCGAATATATCGGTCACCGCCTGGTGCGGCTGCCGGGACCGCGGGGCTGGCTGCTCATCGCCCTCATCTTCTTCGAGATGATCGCTGCACCGCTGGCCTGGGTACCCATCGCCAAGCCCTGCGGCGATCTGCTGCACCACCTGTTCAGGGACACGCTGGAGCAGGTGTCGGCGTCAGAGCCTGTCTGGGAGAATCTGTTTACCACCGCCTTCATCGCCCTGGCCATGTTTTTCGGCATCAGGCTCTCCTTCGAGCGGCTGGAGAAGCAGCAGCTGCTGATCTGCGGGATCCTGGTGAGCGGTACCGTCCTCGGCGTGTTGATGGTGCGTCCGGATCTTGCAAAGGCGCTGGTGGGCATCGTCAGTTTCGGCAACCTGCCTCCCTTTCCCTCCTGGGCTCCCAAGGACGCGGTCGATCACCCCATGCTGACCATGGCGACGACGTTCGGTTATGTCGGGGGGTCGGTGTTCGCCTACATCGTCTATGCCAACTGGATAAGCCTGCATGGATGGGGGTTGACGGGACATAGGGACATCGACGCCATCCGCCGCCGAGCTTCCGAAAGCGAGACCTTGGATTACCTGCCCGACGATCCGGTGCAGGCGGGTCGCCTGCGTAAACTGTGCGCTTCGCTGCGGTGGGACGTAGGCCTGGGTGCCGTCGTCCTCTTCATCGTCACAGCTGCTTTCATGCTCTCCGGCGCGGCCGTCCTCTACCCGCTGGAGAGCCGTTTCGAAGGGTGGAGTCTCCTGACCGAGCAGGCTCACGTCTGGCGCAATATCCACCCGACCCTGCAGTGGATCTACTACGTCTGCATCATCACCGCGCTCTGGGGTACGCTACAGGCCCTGCCGGAGATCTACGCGCGGGTGACCCAGGAATTTCTGCAGGCGACCTGGCCCGATCGCGTCTGGAAGTACGACCGCCTCAAGCGTCAGATCTGTCTATATATCTTCACCGCCGCCGTCGTTATCATCTGGCTCGACATCCCCTTCGATATTCTAACCCAGATCGCTGGCTT
>PBRM01000186.1 GCA_002725915.1 Gemmatimonadota bacterium | reverse complement strand
TGAGCCGCCTCCACGCTGACTCGAGTAACCTCCTTGCGCTCTTCAAGACTGAGCATGGGGAATTCACCCCCCGCCGCGGCCACCAGCAGCACTCCCTGCCCCTGCCGCACGCCCCTCTCGACCATGAAACGGATGTTGGTCCGCAGCGCCTCTAGGTCGAGTTCGAAATCCGGCGTGAAAGGGGTCGCCACGGAGACCATCGGTCCCCTGAAAACAGCCTTGGCTTGCTGAACGTCCATGATGCTTTCCTCCGTTCGTTGGGGACCGCTGGTCGACGGTAGCCCGCGCCGTTGGGGCCGGCGTAGACGACGATTTCCCCGCGCCGGACGGTGAGTTACATGCTCCAGCGCAATCTCGCGCACCTGCGGGTGGAACAGTTTCTTGAGGCCTCGCGCAGCTGGGCAGAGCGTTCTGGAACGTCTTGCTGACCCCTCTCAATTCAACCGCGAATGTCCCCCGCGAGCGTTGCGTTTGTCCATAGTAGTGCAATCCTTTCTCGAAAGCCATCAGCGCCCGCGAGCAAAGCCATCCATATTGGTTGCGGCTGAATCAGGGGCTGACGTCTCCGTGCCGAAGCGGTGGGCTACAGCCCATCGAGAAACCCACCGGGAATCCGCGCCCCATGGACCTGCGGCCGCCCGGAACGGTTTGAGGTGTAAATCAGCCACTGGTTGTCCGCCGTCATATACGGGTGGGTGTGCGACCACTGCTTGTCATCGTGCTCGGTGCGGCTGAATACGAGCCTGCGGTGCTGGCCCGACGCCAGCGACCCCACATAGATCGGCACGCCCTCCTGCCTGGTGGCATCCCCTATCCAGAATCGCCCGCACCGCGACACACTGACGTGGCTGAATCTGAACCCCGCTCGGGCGGCGAGGGTGGGCGCCCTATCGGTGAGCCCCGCCGTCCACAGGTTGTCCTCCCTCCCCGGATCGGAGGCGGTGGAGAAGAACACCCTGTCGCTTCGGCCGATCCAGGCCTCGTGTCCGGTGGGCCGCGGCGTGTGCGGCCGATCCGCCGGCAACCACTGGAACCCCTCTCTCCCCTCAACGTCGAGAACACCGAGATGGACCTCGACCACGTCGGGGAGCTGATTGGCCTGGATGAGCAGGCGATTAGCGCCATCGAGAGAAAACTGCTCGTGTTTGAAGTACTGATCCCCGCTCTGCGCCAGACTTCGCTGCTCCCCCCCTACCAGATCCATCAGAAAGACCTCGCAGGTGCCGTTCTCCACGTGCACGCTGGCGGCGTAATAGCGCAGGTCAGGCGAGACCGTGCCATAGCTGAACCGCCCCCGCTCCGTCGGCAGCTCCACCACCTCCTCCTGTTCCAGGGTCTGCAGGTGACAGCGCTTTAGCAGCAGTTTTTTACCGACGCTCACCTGGAAATACAGATGCTCTCCCCAGGCGTGAAACGCCGGAAAGCGAGCGGTTCCCTGCAGAATCGGCTGCACCGATCCGTCTGTCAGATTCAGAACCGACAAGCCGCCGTCCACCGCATCCGTGCCGTAATAGCGAATGACCACCCGATCTCCCTGCGGCGTCGAGTACGGCTGCTCGCCGTATATGTTGTCCGCCGGCCGCTCTCCGTCCGTGAGCTGGCAGATCTCGGCGCCGCTATCGGTGTCGATCTCTATTGACTTCATTCAATCGTACCCTGTTGGATGGAATCGATCGCTGGTTCGAGGTCACCGAAGCGTTCCATCAGGTCGATACGGTGGCGCAGCATAGGTTCATGCCATAGTGGTGGGTCGTCTCTCCGTGTGCCATGAGCGGCAAGAAAACTGGCGCGGGGCACGACAACGGAGGTCCACAGCCGACCTCTACCCACGCCGGCAGTCCGCCGACTCCATGCGCACACGCGCCATCGCCTCCTACGATGCCGGCGTCGACGGCCTCTGCTTCTGGGACTGCCAGAAACGCTCGCAGCGGCTGGGCCATGCACCGCCAGCTGGGCCATCGGGACGAGTTGGAGGAGATGAAGCCGTTCGCCGACAGTCTGTTTCGGCGCGAGCCCCTCGTCACCCTCGACGGCTACGAAATCCAGGACGAATTCTGTCTGCCCTCTGATGGATGACGGTCAGTTTCGGCCGCCATCCACGTACACCGACTCGTGCCCCCGTGGCCAGGGATAGGAGAAATGGGCGGCCAGCTCCTCGTTCTCTGGCTGTGCGAGGAGCTCGTCCAGCGCCGCTGCCGCCTGCTGATAGGATCGGGTCTGCTGATTCTCGAGCGCGTTGAACAGCAGCATGCTTCGGTCTCCGGTCCTGTACGCCTCCAGCCCACGCTCCATCCGCAGAATCGTCGGCAGCAGCTGCTCCAGCATGATCTTCTTTGGCAACGGATCAACGCCTAGCGGCTGGATCCCCTTGCCGTTGATGACCGCCGGCACCTCCACCACCACGTCGTCGGCCACACCCGGCAGCGCTCCGTTGTTGGGCACGTTCACCTGGAACTGACCCTCGACGTCGTTGGTCAGCGCGTCGATGATGGGGACCTGCTGCTCCCGCGTCCTCTCCGTGCCGAAGAGCTCCGTCATCTTCGCACCCGGGTCGCCGCTCGCCGCCTGGATCTGAGCCAGCCGCTCCTCCAGCCGCTCCACGTGTACGGGCCGCGCCAGGTGGGTGTCCGGCCCGCCATAGGGCTCGCCGAACCACCACTTCTTAGTGTTGATATCAGCGTGGTACCACCAGCCGCCGCTGCGCGGTGAATCTCCGATCGGGAACAGCCCGTACATCCGATACTGGTGTACCGCCCCCCGCGATAGCTGTATGTCGTGGGTGCCGTCTGCGACGTGCGTGTTCCAGTACTCCTCTCCCTTCGTGGCAATCCACTCATCGATGAGCGGATAGGCGTCGCCGCCGTCAAAGAGAAAGTGAGTCATCCAGATGCAGTGATTGACCCCCGGCGCCTGGAAGCCCACCCTCCCCAGGTCGAGCCCCAGCACCCGCGCTATGCGGTGATACCCGTAGTGCCCATGGCAGAGCCCGCACACCTTGATCTCCGTCTCCCGCGTCATCAGCGTGCAGCCGTCGAACACGGGATTGCCGGACTGGATCAGCCACGCCTGCGGACAGATGGCCTCCATGTCTCGAGCTGCGTCCATCATCAGGCGAAACTGGTAGAAGCTGCCCGCACTCACCCCCCGGTAGTAATATCCGTGCTTCTCCATCAACTCGCGCATATCCCGCTGGTGGTGATGACTCTGGACCATGGCGGTATTGATGACGAAGTCGCAGTCTCGGAGCGCCTCTGCTCGCACCGTCGTCTGCTCGAAGCGCAGGTCCGCGCCGACCTCCGCTGTGTAGCGGGCGGCCATCTTCGTCACCGCCGCCAGCCGCTCCGCGTCTATGTCCATGAAAGCCACCTCACTACCCTCGAGGTTCTCCGTGAGGCATAGATCTTTCACCAAACCCAGCGAGAACGTAGCACTGCCGGCGCCGATGACGGCGATACGGACCGATGTTGCCATGGAGTTGTCTCCTTGCGTTGCACCCGGGACTCGGGCCGGTGTCTCTCCCGCTGGTGCGATTCGGTTCCGAGCCACGCCGCGCGGACCCGCACCGACGCGGCGATTGAAGCGGCGAGCGGGATATCCGATATTCCGGCGCAAGCTATCCCGCCGGGGGGAAGCCGTCAAGCGTGACCCCTTGGGGGCAGAACCGTTCACCATCAGAGACGGATAGAGACGGACAATGACAGATATCGATGACCTACTCAAGCTCGACGCCACCGCGCAGGCTCAACTGGTGCGGGATGGCCAGGTCCGTCCCATCGAGCTCGTGGATGCCGCTATTGGGCAGATCGAGCGCCTGAATCCGCAGCTCAATGCCGTCATCACACCTATGTACGACCAGGCTCGCGAGGCCGCTGCAGGCGACATCCCGGACGGTCCGTTTGCCGGGGTGCCCTTCCTCCTCAAGGACCTGCTCGCCTATTGGAAAGGTGTGCGTCACACCTCGGGATGTGCTTCCCTGAAGGATTTCGTACCCGATCACGACAGCGAGCTCGTCGTCAGGTACAGGCAGTCTGGCCTGATCGTTGTGGGCAGGACCAATACACCCGAGCTCGGCTGCAACGTCACTACCGAGCCCCGTCTCCACGGCGCCACGCGCAACCCGTGGATTACCGGGCGTACCACGGGTGGGTCCAGCGGCGGTTCCTCTGCAGCCGTGGCCGCCGGCCTCGTGCCGATGGCTCACGCCAACGACGCCGGCGGTTCGATCCGCATCCCCGCATCCTGCTGCGGTCTCTTTGGCCTCAAACCGACGCGGGCCCGCAATCCGCTGGGCCCCGGCATTGGAGACTGGGCCAGCGGGCTCGCCAGTGAGCACGCCGTCACTCGCTCCGTGCGCGACAGTGCCACTTTGCTCGATGCCACCTCGGGTCCCGATGACGGCGACCCCTACCACTGCCCGAGGCCGGAACGTCCCTTCGCACAGGAAGTCGGCGCCGATCCCGGCCAGCTCCGGATCGCCTTCAGCACCAGGACGCTGAGCGGTGTCGAGGCTCATGCGGATTGCATCAGGGCAGTCGAGGAAGCAGCGGCGTTGTGCTCACACCTCGGCCATCATGTGGTGGAAGGATCGCCAGAGATCGACGGAGACCTCTTTTTCGATACCTTCGTGACCCAGTTCTCCTGTGGTGTGGCCGCCGTCGTCGACTCCATCGTGCAGGAGACACAGGCGTCTGGTGTCAATCTCACCTGCGACGATTTCGAACCCTTGACCTGGCGCGTGAGGGAAATAGGCTCCGCTCAAAGCGCCTCCACCTACCTGCGTGCCGTCACGACCGCCCAGAACATCGCTCGGGACATGGCTCAGTTCCACACCGAGAGCGACCTGTGGCTGACACCCACTCTCAGTCGGCCACCCGTGCCTCTCGGATACTTCGAGTGCTCGACGGAAACCGCGCCGAGCGCCCTGGAGCGGGTCTGGGATTTCATTCCCTTTACGCCCCTCTGCAACGCCACCGGCCAGCCCGGCATGTCGGTGCCACTGCACTGGAACGAAGAGGGCCTCCCGATCGGCACGCACTTCACCGCCCGCTTTGGCGGCGAGGCCACTCTGTTTCGCCTGGCCGCACAACTCGAAGAGGCGCGTCCCTGGGCGGCGCGTCGCCCACCCGTCTCCATTTGAAAGGGAAGTGCATGCGAATTGGCACCTACAACGTCCTGGGACTGACCGGATACCCGGCCGAGGAGTCGCGAAAGCAGATCGACCGTCCCGGCACTGCGGACAACGTCGCCCACTTCACCGGCGTGTTCTCCGAACTGGCGTGCGATGTGCTGGGCCTGGAAGAGGGTGTAGCTGTTGGCCATATGCAAAAAATCGCCCTCGGCCTGGGTCGACACCTGGCCACCTTTCCGTCGCCGATCGCCTGGCCGGGACACGTGCTGTCGCGTTATCCGGTGGTGGAATCCCGGGTCTTCAGCCATAGAGGACCGGACGAAGAGGTCCCACCCTTCAGCCGCACCGCCGGCGCCGCTCTCCTCGAAATCGATGCTCACACCAGACTGTGGTTCGTCGTCCTCCACCTCCATCCCGGCATTGTCGAGTTGCGCAATGTCGAGGCCGACATCATCCGCGACAGGCTGACGGAGCTGTTGACCGTCACCGACAATGCTATCCTCGTCGGCGACCTCAATTGCGAGATCGAGGAGAGACTTCACGGCAATCTGAAGGAAATGCAGTTCGCCAATGCCATGGAGACCGTCGGTGGAGGCATCCAACTGACCATGGACACGGTGGGCATCCGCCCTCACTCCATCGACCACATCTATGTGAGTCCATCGCTTGCGGGCCGACTGCGTTCGGCGGAGGTCGTCCGCCGACCGGGCTTCCGCCACGACGGCCCCCAGTCCGAGGGGGTGTGGGTCCACTCCGACCACCTGCCGGTGGTTGCCGACCTCGACTGGCCCGAATAAGGGCCTGCTGCTGACGCCTGTTAGAACTCCGCCTGGTCTATACTCCGTCGTTCACCGCCTGTATCATCGCCCTGATGTAGCCGAACTCGAACGCCCACGCCTGACGGCTCGCCCCCTCCTCCTTGTGACCCGGCGCGTGATCGGGTACGACCATGTGCGGGTACCCCACTTCCTTCAGCGCCTTCATGTTCTCCCACATATTCATCACCCCTTCGTCCGGCCAAACCTCCTGAAAGTTGCTGCGCTTGCCGATGATATTGCGGAAGTGAATGTGGTGGATTCTCTTGCGGGAGCCAAAGTAACGGATAATGTCCGGCACCTCCTTACAGGGATCCTCGACGCTCTCAGCCATACACCCCAGGCACAGATTGAGCCCGTGGAACGGACTCGGGCAGATCTCGATTAATTTCTTAAAACCCTCAAAGCCGCCCAGCACCCGGTCGACGCCGCGATACCCCGGCGGCAGCCACGGATCGCACGGATGACAGGCCATCCGCACCTTGTATTCCGACGCCACCGGGATGATCCGCTCCAGCACATAGGTGATGCGCTCCCAGTTGGTCTCCGCCGTCAACACCTGGTCGTAGCGCTGCTCCCGGTCCTTCGCCTCCTCAAGCCGAAAGGTGCTGTACCTGGAGTTTCCGCGCCCTGGCGGGTGGCTGTCAGTGCGCTGGTTCTCCATCTCGCAGAGGAAATACTTGATCGCCGGAATCTCCGCCTCTGACGCCTGCCTGATCATATGGCAGATCAACTCGATCTCCTTGTCGGCCTCGTCGTTGAAACCGCGCATGTAGTTGGGCGTCGACTCGCCGTCCACGGCCAACTGGTGAATGGGCAGCGCCACCATCTCCATATCGACCCCGAACTTCGCGCACTGCTCCTTCTTCGTTACCAGCTCGTCCACATCCCAGCCATACTCGCGGTGAAAGGTGATGGAGTTCTCGTTCTTGGCATGGCAGCTGTGCCGGGCCAGATACTCCAGATCCTCGTCCGAGGTGTTGAACTGCTGCGTGCCCACGTGCATCAGAGGCGTGTTGCTCTCCCCGTTAGTAGACGGCCGCCACTCCTCAGCCTTCGCCCTCTCACCAGCCTCGATCCCCTTCTCGACCGCTTCTGTGATTTCCATTTGCTTTTGTCTCCTTGGGTAAAGGTTCGTTTTACGCAGTTTATGCAAGGTTTCACTAAGAAAAAGGAACCCCGATTCCGAGCACGTAGATACTGGGTGTAACCACTTACGCCCAAGCCCGCTACCTGGCCCATGATGGAAGATAGGAAAGATTTGAGCTCCCCGTTTGAGCTACGCGGTGGTAGAAAACGTCCACATGTGGGAACAAGGACTGGCGGACGAAAGGGAGTTAACCGGAGGTGATTCGGGAAGCCAGCCGAAAGTGCGCAAGAGGCGAGACCACGCCGACGGCCTGAAGAGCAGCAGGTGTCGGCATGGTGGCCACAAAGCTGACGCTGCTGAATCCGGTGCCGCCCCGCTAGTCGAAGCAACCAGCACCGAGCCCGCCACCACCGTATCCACCCAGGCTCGGGCGCAACGACGAACGTGGGCTGCTTTTCCGGCAGAAATTTCTGACCTTGACGGCACCCTTTGCCCCAGCTGCGGCGGCAGCATCCGCCTCCTCGCCGCGCTCACCGAATGATGATTTCGATACGCCACTATCTGACAGGCGTCGGTCTTCCGGCGGTCCCGCGCCGACCGCTCCAGCCCGACCCCGACCTCCAACAGCGTTCCAGTTCACCGCCAGAGCTTTCACCCGAAAGCCTAGCCCAAATCGAGCCGCTGGGCCCCACCGGTTCTACCGCCTACGGGCAGCTGCGCTCAGAAATCAGCCTTGACCACTGTTGCCGAAAATTTTTTCTTACCAACTAGCCATGCTCAAAAACGGAAAAGGTCCGCGCAAGTGATAATTTCTCACCCT
>PBRM01000185.1 GCA_002725915.1 Gemmatimonadota bacterium | reverse complement strand
TAAGTGGCACAAGTGGGACCCGTACCCGCAGCACTTGCAGGAAATGCCGTTCAAACGCCAGACCCTCTTCCGCCCGGTTCACTGTCAGGACAATGTGCCCGCGCCCGCCGAGATCTAGACCGCTCAGCTTCGGGGTTCAGACCGGCATGATTGGCAGCGTGGGGCGACTATGTGCTGCGGTTCGTATCGGGCGCATGCTGTCCGGCAAGTTCGCTCGACGTAACTACTTCGGCAAACAAATCGGCACGGCCCCGAATATCAAAATACGATTGCCTGGTCTCGGCCGCATGGATCGACGAGCAGACGCTCAATATGGAGGTCTACATCACGGATATTTACCTGGGAGGGCTCAGGATATCTTTGCCTTCAAGGGCGAAGAGATCGGCGTCTTTATGACAAAGCAAGCCGAGTGGTCTCTAGACGAATACAGTGGATTTTCCGGAGGAAGGCGCCTGTAACGCAGCAACTGTTCGTTGCATCTCGCCTAAATTCAAATGATCGAAAGGATAAGTATCATGGATTCACCTACTTATCTCTCTGAAGGCGAAAAGGGCCGCCAGAAAATCCGCGACATAAGAGTCATGATGTTGCAGGGTCCGTCGCGCAGCTACACACTGGTGAAGATTGTCGCTGACGACGGCATCTACGGGATCGGCGAAGCTTACGGCAGCCCGGGTGTTGGCGTGAAGGAGCAGATCGAGGACATCAAGCCGGCTCTGATCGGAAGGGATCCGCTTGAGATCGACGTGCTCTATACCTTGATGGGTCAGAACCCGAACCCGGGAACCGGCTGGGCGGGCGCCTCACGCACAGACGGTTCTGCTCACGCGTTGATGCGTGCTGCCAGCGGGATCGAAATGGCACTGTGGGATCTGTCCGGGAAGATCCTGGGTGTTCCCTCAACCGTCCTTCTTGGCGGGAAGTTTCGCGACAAGGTGCGGGTCTACGATCACGCCCGGCCTCGCGACATCCTTGACCGAGCATCGTGCAAGGAATGGGCGCAGCAGGTGAAGGAAGACCCAGCCGGGTTCACATGTCACAAGTTTGGTTTTCCCCACACAACACCGGAGACGGACAAAGGGCGCGACCTCTCCAACCGGGTGCTCACCGTCAGGGAGTTTCGGCAGCTCGAGGAAGGTTTTGCGAACTGCCGAGAGGCACTCGGCTGGGACCACGATATCATGGTTCACTGCCACTGGGAATACGACGTGCGGACCGCGATTCAGATCGCCGAGGCTGTGGCGCCAATCAAGCCATTTTGGCTCGAGGACGCGATAATTGTCAACTACACCGACAGCTGGAAGCGTCTGACGGCCAGCTCACCCGTCCCGATCTGTACGGGTGAGAATCTCTGGCGAAGGCAGGAGTTTGCGGACTTCATGGTCAACCAGGGATGCGACATCCTGCACCCGGACCTGCGAAACAGTGGCGGTTTTCTCGAGAACAAGCGGATCGCCGACATGGCCGAGGTGTGGGGCATGCCGATGGCCACACACAACACCGGCAGCCAACTAAACACGTGGGCGACCTGCCAGTGGGCGGGATCGATTCGTGACTTCACCGCATGTGAGACGGTCACGGGCAAGGGAGATTGGATGGATGACCTGCTGATTCTTGATGGTCCCTACATTGAAGACGGCTTCGTCCGGATCGCAGACAAGCCGGGCCTGGGCGTCGATTTGAATCCGGATGTGGGTCAAGCGCATCTGGCTGAAGGGGAATCCTGGTGGGGGTGAGGGTCCTCCGTTTTTGTCAGTTGATCGTAGGTTGTCTGTCCTCGCCCACGTTCGGCGATGCGCCCGAGCCTGGACGGAGACGGCGGCGGCGGGCTCGATGCTGGTTAAACCGAGTTCTTCTGGCGCCAGGGACCGCTCGAGGCTATCCTCGAGGACGCCCTCTGGCTTGGCAGGTGACGTGCGACCACTTGGGCTGGTGGAAGATGACAACGCGACCTAGAAGGAGTTTGTACCGTGCGTAATTCCCTTACCATCCTGCTCCTTTCGCTGCTGCCTCGACTGGCCTGGCGCAGATGATGTCACCCGCCCTGTCTCCGCTCGTCCACGGGGATCGCAACATCACCTTCGCTCTGCAGGCTCCGGAGGCAGACTCCGTCAAAGTGAAAACGAAGTTGCAGGAGGAACCTTTCGCCGCTTTACGGGACACATCCGGCCTCTGGAGTGTCACCGTCGGCCCCTTCGCCGCCGGCATCCACTTCTACAGCTTCGAAGTCAACGGCGTTCGTACGATCGACCCGCAGAATCGGTGGATTCACCTCGGTCTCACTCCGTCGACCAGTGTCGTCGTCGTCCCGGGAGACGAGCCGGCCTTCTACGAAGAACGCGACGTGCCACGCGGCACCGTACACATCCATCGCCATCGCTCCTCGACGCTGGGTGACCTACGGGGGTACCAGGTGTACACACCGCCGGGATACGACGAGGACGCTATCGCCCGCTTCCCGGTGCTCTACCTGCTGCACGGCTACTCCGACACGGAAGACTCCTGGCGCGTCTCTGGCCGGGTTGATGTCATCCTCGATAATTTGATCGCCGACGGCTCCGCCCGTCCGATGGTCGTCGTCATGCCCTTCGGGTACGCCCCACCGCAGGAGGGGGATGGCGATGGCGAATGGCCGGACTGGTTCGGACGCGTGACGCCTCGTCTGCAGCCGTATGTGGTGGAGGAACTGGTCGACCTCATCGATAACTCTTACCGGACTCGCGCCGAATCCGCGTCGCGCGCCGTTGCCGGGTTGTCGATGGGAGGCGGTCAAACCCTCGCCTACGGTCTGGGTCGCTCGGACGTGTTCGGTTGGATCGGCGCCTTTAGCTCCGCCGTGTTCGAGCCGTTCCACGATCCGCTGCTGGACGGCGAGCGCCTGAACGCAGACCTGTCGCTGCTGTGGATCGGCTGCGGGCGCGACGACTTTTTATACGAACTGAACAGGCGCTTCATTGAAAAGATGAACACCCTCGGTGTGCGGCACGTGGCCCACATCACCGAGGGTGATCACAGCTGGCCCATATGGCACGGGTACCTGCGCGAATTCGCCTCGCAGGTGTTCCAGGAGGCTCCTCCTTGAAGTGGGCGACGACTCGGTCTGTACCCTCGTCCTCGATCGAGCTGGTCTGCCGCACGATCGTCCGGCAGGAAGACAGGGGAGGGACCCAGTCACCGGGTTGTGCCAGCTTCGTTGAGCTTTGGTTACATCCCCGTGGATCAACTGCACCGCGTTCGTCCTGGAGCGCCATGTCCAGCTGAAGGCCGATAGCACGGATTTGAACGTCCTTGTCCGCTAAGGGCGGGACCACCGCTACGAAGACCGGCGCCCTCCGTCAGCGACGGGCGCGTACACGCCGTGCACCTTCTCCGACTTGGAAGCGCATTTCACCGTATTGCCAAATCGAATGGAGTCTGCCATGCCCTACAGTCTGCTGCTCAAAGGCGGCCACCTGATCGACCCGAAGAACGCGATCGACGCCCGGCGCGACATCGGCATCGACGCCGGCCGAATCGCCGCCGTCGATGCCGACCTTCCGGCCGCAGAGGCGGCTGAGGTGATCGACGTCACCGGCCTCTACATCATGCCCGGCCTGGTAGACATCCACACCCACATGTTCGCCACCACGGGATTCCGCAACGCCTGGGCCGGTGACAACAGCATTCTGCCGGATGGCTTCAGCTTTCGCAGCGGGGTGACCACGATGGTGGACACCGGCTCGGCAGGCTGGCGGTTGTTCGAGGATTTCCGTCTGCGCGTTATCGACCGCTTCCACACCCGCAAGTTCGCCTTCCTCAACATCGTCGGCATGGGCATGGCCACCAACGACGTCGAGCAGAACACGGCCGACATGGACGTCGATCGCGCCGTCGCCGTCGGCGAGGAGCACGCCGATGTCATCGTCGGCATGAAGACCGCCCACTTTCGCGGACCAGAGTGGATCTCGGTCGATCGCATGCTCGAAGCCGGCCGGCGTCTCGGAAAACCGTCGATGGTCGACTTCGGTCTGTTTCCGAAGGAGCGCCCCTACTACGAACTGGTCACCGAGCGCATGGGGCCCGGCGATATCACCACCCACATGTATCTGGGAGACGTGCCTTGGGTGGGCCCGGACGGCAAGCTGCTGAAATACCTCTACACGGCGCGAGAGCGCGGCATCATCTTTGACGTCGGCCACGGCGGGGGGAGCTTCTGCTGGCGCAATGCGGTCCCAAGCATCGAACAGGGCTTCTACCCGGATTCGATCTCCACCGATCTGCACACCCTGTGCATGAACGACGAGATGCAGGACATGACCAACGTTATGTCAAAGTTCCTCGCCCTCGGGCTGCCCCTGGAAGAGATCGTGCGCGAGTCGACGATCAATCCGGCCAACGAAATCGGCCATCCCGAGCTCGGCCACCTGTCGGTGGGGGCTGTGGCCGACGTGACCGCCCTTAACGTGATCGAAGGGGATTTCGCCCTCCTCGATGTCCACGGCGGTCGTCTGCCCGCGACACAGAGACTGCGCTGCGAGCTGACGCTATTGAACGGTGAGGTCATGTGGGACTGGAATGGGCGGACCGGCGTCGACTGGCGGGATTTGCCCGAGAACTACGGCGTGCGGAACCCCGAGGGATTGATCATGCCGGAGGAAGTGTCCTGACACTCTCCTGCGGTTCCAGCTGACATGGGATGCAAAAAGCGATTGAGTTCGTCGGCGAAGGCCTGCGTATCGCGGGCGAAAGCGGACGGGCCGCCGCCCGGGGGCAGGCGTCGGCATCTACCAGGATCTGCAAGCGTGCCCCCTGTTGGTAATGTGTTGGGTCCTGGATCGAAACGGCGGCCGGACGCGGCGGCGAGTATACACTCGACAACTAACGGGATTTCTAACATGGCAGCAAGAAGGCGTGGAAACAGCGGTCTGGTGTACTCCACCGACCGCGGTCGCATGTGCCCTAAATGCGGGAAACCGACCCCACAGTGCTCCTGCGGCAGGGGCAGCAGCCCCCCGAAGGGAGACGGTGTCGTCAGAGTCGCAAAGGAGACGAAGGGTCGTAAAGGCAAGGGCGTAACCGTCATAACCGGGGTCCCACTCGGGGGCCAGGAGCTCAAGGAACTCGCTACCCGCCTCAAGCAGAAGTGCGGCACGGGTGGCACCGTCAAAGGCGGAGTAATCGAAATACAGGGAGACCACCGTGATGTGCTGGTCGATCTGCTCTCCGAAAACGGGTGGACAGTCAAACGTTCGGGCGGTTGAACAGCAGGAGTCTTGGAATGGCATCGGGTCCCCAACATCATCCTGATCCTCAACGACGTGGGGCTACTCCGACCTCGGCTGCTATGGCGGCGAGATCCGGTCCCTCTCGGTGACCTCAACCTCGATACGTCACCAGCGCCGAAGCGCTGAGGAGCTACTGTCAGGCCGGTCGGAGTTCCAATTACCTCCCGAGCAGAGAGCGGACATGACAGACGAAGAGCTACAGGAGCAATACTATGAGCAACTGGATGAAGACCGCCGGGGGAGAATCCGGTACTATCGCCGGAGGGAGCGTCTGCTTCACACCTCGAAAGCCGCCTCACCGATCGATGGCCGCCAAATCGCAGCAAAGACGGCGGGCCAAGCCAGACGAATGGCTCAACACCATCTTGGACAGACCTTCGAGATCGTGTTTCCCCTGGAGCGAGACGGATCTCGGCATGTCTATCGCTTCCACTTCACGGTCACGGACCTGCACCCGGAACGGATGCAATGGGGTTGAGACCACAAGCGCCCACATAGTGGCGCGACCGTCGCGAAGACACAGAGTATCTCACGTCAGATAACATTCAAGCCACGGCTGCACTTCCTTTCGCCCAACCGGCTACGCCGGTTCGTGGGTTGAAAGCCCGATATATGAAATGGAAATAGTTGGGCATCCAGAAATATGAGCAGTAAACCAAGATGCGTTATCGTCACAGGCCGGCCTGGGTCAGGAAGACGACTCTCTCCACGAAGCTCGCTGAGCGGCTATGGATGCCGGTTATCAGTCGCGACGAGATCAAGGAGGGTTATGTCAACACCCATGGCGTCAAGCACGATCAGCTTCCACCGGCTACCAATGGTATGGTCTCAAATTTCTTCTTCGAGATGGTGAACCAATACCTAGCCGGTAAGATCTCTGTCGTTATAGAGGCGGCCTTTCAGCATAAGGTCTGGGAACCAAGGGTGCCAAGATCCTTGAGTTGGGCACCCCTTTCATTGTTGTGTGCTCCGTTGACGGGATGGTGGCGGCAAAACGCCATCTGCAGCGGGGCCTAGATTATCCGAACCGGGAGTTCTACCACGGTGATATGCGCGTTGCCATCTACAGGGAAACAGGTGAGATGTCACCTCCTGGCGACTATGCGGCGCCGAATGTCGACGTACCCAGTTCATGTCTCAACAGAAGGGCAATACTCACCCAGTATGGATGACCTTGTGAAGCGAATCCCGCTATTGGCTGCACAGCAAGATGACGCGCTAGGCGCTTCCGGCGCCGGCGTAAGCTGAATATTCCACTCCATATATCACTGTGTTTGCGCTGCGGCGCCTACGCGCCTTCGCCCCTTCGGGCACCCCTCCGCTGCGCTCCGGCTTCGCGAACACTAAAACGTTAAATGCAAATTGTGGCCTTCGAAAACAAACGCTTCATCAGGAACCACAGACCTGAACGAGTTAGGTCTATTGCTCCGACTCTCGGTGAGATCAAAGAAAGGGTTTGGCATCTCATGTGGAACAGGCGATTTACGGTTGATGTCGGCCGAAGTTGGGCCGATCTTCTGACCCCTATCAACTACTACCGGATCAACTGTAAGGGATTTGGCCTAGATGTCGTTTGTCAGACGGGCGCAGAAATCCTACCCGGGGTCGTTGTCTATCCGCAGATCATGGCCCTGTGCCAGCTCAGCGTTGATAAACAGCGCGACAAGGACATCTATCGAGGACCACCGAGCTTGGTGGTCGAAATCTTTCCCCATGCTGAGCCATCCAATGACGCTATGAGCAAATCGCAGGAGCTGCTCGCGCAAGCGGGCACGCCCGAGTACATAGCCTCGGGTGGCAGCCTTGATAAAACAACATGGTTTCGTCTTCATGACGGAAAATATGCGGTTGTGGACGAAGACGAGGACGGTTTCATCCGCAGCGTCGCACTTCCAGGTCTCTGGATGGACGTGAAGGCACTGCACCACAGCGATTGGAAGCAAGTGTTTCGCGGGATTCGCAAGGGACACCACTTCCGGCCGCAACAACATTCAATACCAAGGTCCCGACTTCGGCCTAGACGGCCTCCGCCAAATCCCTTCGGAGTTCGGGACCTTTCGGACGTTCTGCTAAATCTCAAACAGGTCGTACAGGAGGCTAACCTATGCTCAACTTAGCATTGATAGTTGTCATCGGCCTCGCTTTTCTCGTGGTTGTACGTCGGCTCGTTAAGCGTATAGGATGCGACTGTCACACATGTGGACGGCGAATGAGTTTCTTTCGCGAGCTCTCTCTGGAACAGCAGAATGATATTCTCCACTATTTCAGAATCCAGGAAAAGAGAGATCCCGATACGTCTTCTATCTTTGTTTGCAGTCAGTGCTTGATGGTGTATGACGACTTTTCTGGCGAGAAGAAGTCCATGTCAGGAGACGTTCGTTCCTTCTGTAAGATTTGCAGCTCACCGTCGGTATGGTATCTCGGCGATGCGGTCAGCACCGAGGAGGTGGCCGGATTCAGAGAGGCCAATCCTGCACTAGTCAAGGAGATCGAGTGCTTACGATGCAACAGAAAACCGAAGACGTCCCTAGACTGTGTTTTTTGCGACACAGCGGCGAAACCGACAGGATGTCGAAAGTGTCACACACTCTATGTTTGGCGACAATTTGAACCGAGCGCAAGTTCCTTGTCCCGTTGACCGACAAGGCAATCCTGCAAAGTTGTACGGACATTTTGGGTGGAGTCTGATCGGACCTCGCACAACACAGGGTTTTGCGCTGCGGAGACCGAAGTGTTGACGCGCATGTTCGGCCGCGAGCCGCACACGACCGAGCGCCTCAGCGAAATACTCACTCACGCGCCCGAGCGTTTTGCCGAGGTTATCCGCGACCTGGAGCAGGCGGTCATCCCTACCATGGCTTTGCTGTCGGCCCGCCTGGGCAGACAGGCTGTCGCCGCCATCGTCCGAGGGGCCGTACGGGGAACGCAAACTCAGCTACCTCATCGGCCAGATCGAGCACGACTTTTCCCATACCAGGCGGCTCCTCGAGGTCAAACGCATCGCCACGCGCGCCGACGGTATCTTCGAGCTCACCGACCTGGGTGAGGCCATGTGGCGCGTCGAGCACTTTATCCGGCAATCGAAACTGCAATCGGTTCAACCGGAGCCTTCCTCCGGCGACCGCTCTCCTTGACCGCCAGGCCCGAATAAGCCTTTGTCTCCCACACACACATCCGACGCAAACACACATCGAGAGAGTGAGCCTTACATGATCAACGTTACTGTATGGGGCGAAAACGTCCACGAGCGCACCAACGAGGTCGTCCGAAAAGTTTACCCGAGCGGCATGCACACCGTCATCGCCAATGGCCTCTCGCAGGACCCCGACATCGAAACCACCACCGCGACCCTGGAGCAAGATGAGGAGCACGGGCTCTCCGAAGGCCTCCTCGACCGCACCGACGTGCTCACCTGGTGGGGGCACTGCGCCCACGGCCAGGTCAAAGACGAAATCGTCGCTCGGGTCAAGAAACGGGTGCTCGAGGGCATGGGGCTCATCGTCCTGCACTCCGGTCACTACTCCAAGATCTTCAAGAGCCTGATGGGCACCACCTGCTCCCTGTGCTGGCGGGAGGCCGGAGAGAGGGAACGCCTATGGGTCTGCCATCCAGGCCATCCGATCGCCCAGGGCCTCGGCAAGTATTTCGAGCTGCCTCACACTGAGATGTACGGCGAGCCCTTCGCCGTCCCAGCCCCGCACGAACAGATCTTCATAAGTTGGTTCGAAGGAGGAGAGGTCTTCCGCTCCGGCCTCACTTACTTCCGCGGCAACGGCCGGATCTTCTACTTCCGCCCGGGGCACGAGACCTACCCGGTTCTGTACGACGAGAACGTGCAGCTGGTGCTCAGGAACGCGGTCAAGTGGGCCTCCCCCGCCGGCAGCCGCTGGATCGACTCGTGCCCGAATGTCCCTATCGACCAGGCCCCCGAGCCCATCACCAAGCAAGGCGAAGGACTGCACTAGAACAGCATCGAAAGAGCTCGAAACGCAGTGTGTCGAACACGACATCTCGACCGCTGGAACGGCTGGGCCTCTCTCCCTTCATCCCTGACGTGTCTTGAGGTCTTGCGGCGACTTGTTCGTCGGGCGGATTCGCGACGTCCGCGAGCTTCCGCGACCGGTCGGCACCGGTCAGCGAATCACTGCCTCGGTCCGCCCCCAGGCGTTGTCGCAAACCCTCACCCCTCCTTCGCAGCGGATGGCGCCGCGCTCGGTCCGGTGGCGGAACCAGTTGCGCTCGATGACGGCGTCACCCTCCGGTGTGCCGCGGATGACGATGGCGCGTCTCCGCTGGGCTCGAAAGGTGTTGTGGTGGACGTGCATCCAGCCGCCGGCTACGTCCGTGCCGTCCTTGCGGTCGCGGCCTCCGTGCATGTCGAAGCAGTGGCTTAGGGTGCGGCCGAGTTCGACGTTGTGCCGCGCCTCGTAGCCGGAACCGCCGCGTCCGGTACCGGCAATGGAGTGGCGGTTGGCGGTGAACAGATTGCCCTCGATAAGCGATTCGGCAACGTCGTGTGAGACGCCGTAACCGAGGCCGTTATACTGGTTGTGGTGGATGAAGTTGTGCTGTACGCGGTGGCCGGCGCCGCGGACCAGGTAGACGGCGGAGTGACTCCAGCCGGCCAGCTCGCAGTTGTCGACGCGCAGCCGCGAG
>PBRM01000184.1 GCA_002725915.1 Gemmatimonadota bacterium | reverse complement strand
TTCCCGCCCTCATCGAGCACGCCGCCCCCCGTCGTTCCATCGAGGGGTTTGAAGGTGGAGAAAAGATCACCAACGAAGAGCTCATTGAGCTGGAATGCGACATTCTGGTTCCGGCCGCACTGGGTGGCGTAATCAACCAGGATAACGCCGCGAAGATTAGAGCGCGCATGATTGTCGAAGCGGCCAATTCCCCTGTTACCACGGTCGCCGATTCTATCCTCAACGAGCGCGGCATCCCCATCGTGCCCGACATCCTCGCCAACGCCGGCGGCGTCACCGTCTCCTATTTCGAGTGGGTGCAGAACATTCAGGCATTCACCTGGAACGAGGAAGAGGTAAACGCAAAGCTGTCGAAGATCATGTCAAAGGCCTACGGCGACGTGGTCGCCCTCATGAAGTCGGAAAACTGCTCCATGCGCACCGCGGCATACATGATAGCCATCCAGCGCGTGGCTGAGGCCGAACGCCTTCGGGGTGGGTTCTGAGGTTTGGGAAATCTGGCCTGGCTTGTCCTCTTCACCGTTGGCTATTGGTCCTACTGCATCTACTGGGGCTGGAAGGGCGCCCGCCAGACCCGCACCGCCAGCGACTACTTCATCGCCAACCGCAGTATCGGCCTGTGGGTATTCGTCCTGGCCGCCACGGCCACTTCCTTCAGCGGCTGGACCTTCATTGGCCATCCGGGCTCCATATACAGTACCGGCCTCCCCTACGCCTTCGCGTCGTTCTACGCCATCACCATTCCCCTCACCGGCGTCATCTTCCTCAAGCGCCAGTGGCTCCTGGGCAGGCGCTACGGCTACATCACCCCGGGCGAGATGTTCAGCGACTATTACGGCACAGACTGGATGCGTTTCCTCACCGTGCTGGTCGCCCTGGTCTTCAGCGTCCCCTATCTGGGCATCCAGCTGCGGGCCTCGGGCCTGCTGTTCAGCCGGTTAGTCCAGGGTACGGTTCTGGAGCACACCTCCCTGGGCACCGTCGAGGGCGGCGCTATCCTGCTCTCCGTCGTCGTCTTCATCTACGTCGCTTCCGGCGGCTTGCGATCTGTGGCCTACGTCGACTCCGTTCAGTGCATCCTGCTCGCCCTCGGCATCGTCATTCTCGGCTTCGTGGCGCTGGACCTGGTCGGGGGGTGGGAGAGCTTCAAGGGGGGGCTCGCCCGCCTGGCGGAGTCCGACCCTGAAATGATCGCCATACCGACCCGACCGGAGTCGCCGTCCTTCCTCGAGCGCGCCGGTACCCTGTTCTGGGACGGCTCCGGCCAATCGTGGACCGGA
The DNA here is from genome assembly GCA_002725915.1 of Gemmatimonadota bacterium. GTDB lineage: Bacteria > Latescibacterota > UBA2968 > UBA8231 > UBA8231. The sequence goes on along the minus strand of PBRM01000184.1, from coordinate 8,759 downwards.
ATGATGATCCTCACCTACATGTTCGCTCTCATGGGCATTCAGTCGGCGCCGGCGTTCTCCATGTGGGCCTTCGCCAATCGCGACCCCCGCTCCTTCGCCTGGCAGCAGGTCTTCGCCTCGAGCCTCGCCATCGGCGGCATCCTCTTCGTCTTCACCGCCTTCCAGGGGCTGGGCGGCGCCATGCTGGAGCGGGGCCTCCTGCCGGGAGCGGAGAAACTGGGAGTGCCCGGCTCCGACTCCCTGGTGCCTTACCTGATCACCACCCTGTCTGAAACCTACCCCTGGCTCGTGGGACTGCTGTGCGTCTGCGCCCTGGCCGCCATGCAGTCCACGGGGGCCGCCTATATGTCCACCGCCAGTGGTATCATCACTCGCGACCTCTACCGCCACTTCCTGAACAGGGACGCCTCCCACCGGGCACAGGTTCTGGTGGGGCGTGTAACCGTCTTCTTCATCGTCGTCCTGGCCCTGTTCGTCGGGCTCTCCAGCGGCGACGTGATCGTCCTGCTCGGGGGCGCCGCCGTCTCCTACGGCCTCCAGATGTGGCCGGCCCTCCTCGGCGTCTGCTATATCCGCTGGTTCACCCCCAAGGGCGTCGTCGTCGGCCTCATCGTCGGCGTGCTGGCGGTAAGCGTCACCTATATCACCGAATTGGGCAGGGCCCTGAGCATCGTCATCGGCGCCGTCATCGGTCTCGACGTCGACATTGGCCGCTACCCGCTGACGATTCACAGCGCCGGCTGGGGCATCTTCTGCAACCTCGCGGCATGCGTTGTAGTCAGCGCGCTGACACAGCCGCGGGAAGAGGCGGCTGGCCGCTCGCACCGGTTTGCCTTCCACGATTTCCTCCGCAGCCACACCCGGCTGCCGGAGGAGAGGAGAAAGTGGAAAACGCCGGTCTGGATTCTGACCGTCGTCTGGTTCCTCTTTGCCGTCGGGCCATTCGCCGTCCTCGGCAACGAGACCGATCCCACCAGGTGGATCTTCGGGATTCCGACCCTCTGGGTGTGGCAACTCCTGTGGTGGCTCATCGGCTGTGTGGTCATCTACCTCCTGGCCTTCAAGCTGCAGATGTCCACCGCACCCGAATCAGAAGTCGAATCCCTCGTGGACTCTGACTGAGATCCGGCTCGAGATGGATTCCGGGCACGGACTCTCCAGTCGAATCAGACGCCATCCGTCATGACCTTGCTGGAATCGATCACCACCACCGCTATCCTCCGCCACAGTGGCCTCCGCTTCGCCGCCGCCCTCTCTGCCAGTGCACTGACGGCGCACCTCCTGCCGGTGCTGGACGGCACCGACGGCTGGAGTCTCTTCCCTCCCCTGGTAGCGGTTCTGGTGGCCATCGCCACGGGTCGGCTCATCCTGGGATTGGTAACCGCTCTGTGCGGAGCCGCCGCCCTCTCGCTGACGGGAGATCCGTCCTTCGTGCAGTGGCCGTGGCTGGTATTCCGGCGTGCCCTCGTCGATTTCGTCTGGCTGCCGCTGAGCCAGTCCTTTCAGCTCTACATACTCGCCTTTACCGCCAGCCTCATCGGCATGGTGCGGGTCATATCCCTGGCCGGAGGCACGCAGGGCATCGCCGACCTGCTGGTCCGCAAGGCGGGGGGAGCCCGCTCCAGCCGACTGGCGGTCTTCCTTCTGGGTCTGGCCATCTTCTTCGACGACTACGCCAACACCATGGTAGTGGGCACGACCATGCGCCCGGTAGCCGATCGCTTCAGAGTGTCCCGGGAAAAGCTCGCCTACCTGGTGGACTCCACGGCAGCGCCGGTTGCCGGCATCGCCATCATCAGCACCTGGATCGGCTACGAGGTGGGCCTGCTGCAGGACGCCATGACCGAAGTGGGAGCTGGAATCTCCGGGTACGAGCTGTTCTTCCGCTCTCTGCCGAGCCGCTTCTACTGTTTTCTCACCCTCGCCATGGTTGGCCTGTCTGTTCTCCTGCGCCGCGACTTCGGGCCCATGCTGCGCGCCGAGCGGCGGGCACAGCGGACCGGCGAGGTGGTCAGACCAGGAAGCACTCCCGTGACGGGGGGGAGGGAGGAACAGGGGTTCGGTCCGGCTCCAGGGGTGGTTCCCGACTGGCGCGTGGCCGCTTTTCCCGTGGGCCTCGTCATCTTCGGCGTCCTGGCGGGCATGCACCTGGACACGCTGTCCGCCCCCGAGGTCGTTTTGGTCCGGTCAGAGCACTCGTTCTTCAGCCGCCAGTACTGGACCATCGTCTTCAGCCACGCCGACGGCGCCAGGATCATGTTTCTGGCGGCCGTGAGCGGTACGGTCGCCGCTCTGCTCCTGGCGGTGACCCGCAAGGCGTCGGGAGCGGCCACTCGCCGACCCGTGCCACTATCCCGAGCGGTCACGGTCTGGCTAGGCGGAATTACCGGCTTCCATCGGGCCCTGGTAATCCTCGTGCTGGCCTGGGCCATCAAGGAGGCTTGCAAGGCGGTCGGTACCTCCACCTACCTGATCGCCTCCCTCGGATCCAGCATGCCACCCGGCCTCCTGCCCATAATTGTCTTTCTGCTCGCCTCGATCGTCGCCTTCGCCATCGGCACATCGTGGACAACCATGGCCATTCTGCTTCCCACCACCGTGCCCCTCGCCTTCTCCATGGGAGGGTTGCCGCTCACCGTCCTGGTGTCAGCCGCCGTGCTCGACGGTGCCATCTTCGGCGACCACTGCTCCCCGATCAGCGATACCACCGTGCTTTCCAGCATCGCCACCGCCTGCGATCATATGGATCACGTGAAGACCCAGATCCCCTACGCCCTGGCCTCCATGTCCGTCGCTGCCACCTTCGGATACCTGGGTACGGCTCTCCTGTGGCCAGCCTATGCGGGCCTGGCGCTGGGAGCACTGGCCATTGCGGGAGGATTGCTGGCCTTCGGTGGAGATCCAGAAGCGCCGGAGGCAGGGGCCGCTCCCTGCTGACCCCCGCGATCGTTGCTCGTCCGCCCGCGAGTCGCCTTCGCCTGAGCGCCGGCCACCCGAAAAGCAGCTCCAGTGTGCTGTCGCGGAAATAACCTTACCTTTCGGGCGCCGTTCCATCCCGGTTCGGCGGTCCGAACATGGCAGGGATCTTTGCGAGAATCACGCAAGCTTGATGGCGCAAGCTGACTGAAAATCCACCCGCCAGGAGCCGCCATGTTGGATTGCTCGATGGAGACAGAGCAAGGCGTGGATGGCGGCCAGCGGCAAGCAGCGAGTAACCGCGGGCAGGCGCCGATAATCTCGCACGGTTGAGAGGCGAACACCTGACAGGTATAGGCCTTGTAAAGTCAAAGGGCCAGCGCCGTGGCCAGTGAGGCCAGCAGGAGAGCGGCCTCGGCCGCTAAGTGAGACCCCCCACGCCCCCGCCTCTGAGTCACCAGCTCGCCGTAACCCGATCCACCACCTCTTCAATGACCATGTCGAGTCCCGACTCGATGGCCACGTCTCTTCCCTCCTCCTCCGGCAGAGCCGCGTCGTACGTCCCCCACCCTTCCATCCCCTCCAGCTCCAGCAGCGAACGCTGATCCGCCGTCTTCTGCAGGACCGCGTCGATGAAGATGCGAAAGCGATACTGCTCGGTCTCCTCTTGAGCAGTGAAGGTGAAGGGCCGGTCTTCCAGAGATCGCAGGCGCAGTACGAGTACGGCGTCGGCGGTCTCCTCGTCCACGACCCGCAACCTGCCATCCTCGACAAAGGCATCGCTGATGCGCTCGGTCAGAGACTCCGCAATGCGCTCTTCGGGGGTATCGTTCTCGGCCGTGGGGATGGCCACGGTGCGGATCCCGCCAATGAGTCCTGAGCTCATCGAGTAATGCGTGCAGCAGCAGAGCACAGCTGCTGCCATCAGAGCCGCCCTCACCGATCTCTTTCCTTCAGCTCTCAGTCTTGTCCGCGGACTGCTCCTCCCCACCCTCACCTCCCGCCTGCTGCTTTCCGCCCTCTTCTTGGGCCCCAGTGGAAACCGCCGGCGCCGGGGATGCCGCTTGCTCGCTGGACGCAGGCGTCGCCGGGGATGCCGCCTGCGTGGCCTCATACGTCGAGGACGGCAGGTCCGGCGCCGCGGGGCTGTTGTTGTCGGCGATCCCGGATTGAGGCGTCTCCGCGACCGCTGTCGGCGGCTCCGCCACCTCGACGGATCGCGCCACATCCCCCACTTGAATGGGTTGGCTGCGCGGTCGTCCCGCCAAGCCGCTGGTCCTCACCTCCAGGCTCTGCCTGTCCTCGCCGTGGTTACCGTACAGGCCGAAGGAGTGGCGCACCATCATAGTGCTCAGGGTTCCGATCTGGGCGGCGGCCGGCGTCAGCGGAGAGCGCACAGTGCACATCCGCTCCTGAACGTGGCTGACGACCACCCGCGCCTTCTCTACCTCCCAGTTCCCCAGGCTCTCGTCCGTGTCTGGATCCGAGATCTCCTGGTACTGAGCCGCTATAGCGAATACCATGCCTTCCGTCACGCCCTGTTCGCCACCGACGTTCAGCACCAGAGTCGTACCGTCGACGACGGCGGCCACCTTTCCGACAACTGAGCTGCTGCCGCTGCCTGCATCCATCTTTCCCCCTCACTCTCCTGATAGAAAAAAACCGGCCTGCGCACCTTGCGGACCGGTTGTCGAAACGCGATTGCTCCGCTGCGCTCAGTCTTCGGCCTTGGTCAAGTAGCCGGAAACCGTGGTGTCTCTCGGCCAATCGAGCAGAAAATCCTCCGGATCCAGGTAGCCCTTATTGCTCTTTCTGCGGCGGTCCTGGTAGCGGACCCCGTAGTGCAGGTGAGGCGCTGTGGAACGCCCGGTGTTCCCCATGGTGCCAATCTGATCCCCGCGCTTCACCAGGTCACCCTTCTTCACCAGTATGTCATCCAGATGGCCGTACTCGGTGCGGTATTTTCCCGGCACCTTGTAGGGCTCGCCATTTCTCTCGCCTTCGGCTTCGTGACGGATTACTACGACATTGCCGAGGCGGATGTCCTGCTTGTAAGCGTAGATGATGACACCGTCGGCCGTAGCCACGACCGGGGTCCCTCTGCGCCCAGCGATATCGATACCCAGATGGCGCGCCGGCACGCCAGTGAAGGGGTCGTTGCGCTTGCCGAACGCGGAGGACTTGTAGGTCCACTCGCTCAAAACTGGCGAGATGCTGGGTATGATTCTCAGGCTGTCGCCGTTTAGGAGATACTCCCTGCTGATCTTGGCGAAGCTCTCCTCCTGCTGCTTCACTTGAAACCGAAGTCTCTGAATTCGACCCGCCAGGCTCCCCAACAGCTCCCGCTTGCGGTCGGACAGCACGCTGTACTGCCCTTCGGGGATGTCCTCCCCTCCACCCATACCCGGTTCGCGATCTTCCGCGCTCAAGCTAGGCATCTCGTGAAGATAACGCAGCCTTTCGTCGTCGCGAGCCAACTCCGCCATAGCCAGCTCCAGCTCCGCCACCTGCTTCCTGGTGCGGTCGAGTCCCTGCGAGAGATCCGCGTTCTCCTCATTGAGCCGCGCCACCTGCGCGTGCTGGTCCCCGCGATCGAGGTAACCGGTAGAGAAGTACCCGAAGGCGCAGGCGAAGGCGACCGCGATAAAACCGGCCAGCCACAACAGCTCGGTCGAAAAGCGGAACTCCTGAATCTGCCTGTCGTTGGGGGGGATGACGATGAAGGTGATACGTTTTTTCGACATGTACCCTTTCTCCGGCCGCCATCGCCGACTGTCGCCTTCAGTCGCGTGGGATTGGGAACTCAAACGGCGGATTGGCAGAGGAACCCCTCGACAACCCCGCACGTCCAGTGAAGCGCGTTCCCTATTGAGGCCAGGGCACCCAAATACCTGTGTATTACGGGTCGGCCGACGGTTGCGGCCGAGCAACCTGACCTTCCGGATCACGGCAATTTAGCACAAGCATAACTAGATGTCAATATACATTCGACTCGCCGACATTTTGCCCGGTGGCTCGTTGCCGCTGCCATACCACCTGGTATCAGCGGGCTCTGCTCGCCTCAGGTCGGAATTCACTTGCCGGGCACTCGCCGGTGCCGTCTGGGGACCGCCGACCGGTTGCGGCTGCCCCCCTTCCGCGCTAACTTTGACACATCGCGAAGAGTTCTTCCAGACGATCTCGCCTACGTGTTACGTCGTCCCGCCCTGCTTGCTTGAGGTCGATTGATTCCTGTAACACTGGATCTTCGCGAGCACGTTTCGACATCGTCAATTCTACCACCTCGAGCGTATATATATAGCTCCTATTCCGCAGTTTGACTAGGCCGCTATTTCCCGGAAGGAAATACTCGATGAGGCGGATCCTGCTGGGTCTTGTTTGTGCCCTGACGGTTTTCATGGACGGCGCCCCGGTGACGGCCGGCTCCGCAATGAGTGAAGAGCTGAGGACCTATTTTCTCGTCCTCAGGCACATCAGGGACATCTACATAGACGAGTTGCCTCCCGATACCCTAATGCACGCCGGCGTCAGAGGGATCGTCCGCGCCCTCGACCCCGCATCTGAGATCACCTTTGACGAGATGGCCGACGAAGGGGGGGCCGGCTGGAAGGAGAGCTCGATCAGCTTCGAAACCATTGCCCGAACCATCGACAAGCGCTCCTTCTACAAGGTGGGAGCAGACACCCTCATCCGCTTTGGAATCGCCAGCGTCATGTCGATCCTGGACCCGGATACCGTGTTCATGGAGAAGGTCTTTCTCGAATCCTTCAACATCGGCGTTCGCGGGGAGTACGGAGGCCTCGGGTTCCGCATTCAGGTCATTCGCCCCGACAGCGCCATCGCCGTCTGGTCGCTGCTGCACAAAGAGACACCGGCGGCTCTGGCGGGGGTGAAGTCAGGGGACATCATCATCGCCATTGACGACACCGCCACCACTCTCATGACTGCCAGCGACGCCGCTGGAAAAATGCGCGGCCTTGCCGGTACTCCAACGACGCTAACGCTCAAGCGGGCGGGCGTCGAAGAGCCCATCGACATCTCCATTGTCCGGGCGAAGGTCCACGTCGAGAGCGTTCCCTACTACGGGATGTTGCCCGACTCCATCGGCTACGTAAAGCTCGATCAGTTCCAGCAGGACTCCAGCAGTGAAGTGCGGACGGCGTTCGAGAATCTCATCGGCCGCGGCATGAAAGGGCTCATCTTCGATCTGCGCGGAAATGGTGGAGGGCTCCTCCAGGAGGCGGTCAAAATCGCGGATCTCTTCCTTCCCAAGGACCGCCTCGTGGTCTTTTACGCGGGTCGCGCCTACAAGGATACGAGCAGGTACAAAACCAGTCACAGACCGATATACGGGGAAGGCCCCCTGGTGATCCTGGTGGACGGGGCTTCAGCCAGCGCGTCGGAGATCGTTTCCGGCGCCATCCAGGACTGGGATCGAGGTCTGATCATGGGATCGCCTACGGTGGGAAAGGGGTCGGTCCAGCAGCCTGTACCCATAGGGGATCGGGCACAGCTGAAGCTCACCATAGGCGCCTACTTCATTCCCAGCGGCCGCTCTATCGACAAGCGCATGCGCAAGGACTCCACCCTGCTGGCGCTGTCAAGCAAGAAATTCAGAACGCGCATCAGAAATCGTATCGTCCGGGGCGGACGGGGCATTACCCCCGACATTGCCACATCGCACCGCCGCCGCACGCCGCTTTTCGCCCAGCTGGCGGGGTGGCGCACCCTGAACAGCCAGTTCTTCCGTTTCGCCCGCCAGGCGAACGTCAACCACCCGGATCTGACGCCTGACTTCGTGGCCGACGACCGCATTCTGGATGAATTCAGGCGTTTCGCCAAAGAAAGGGAGTTCGATTACTTGAGCGATCTCGAATTCCAGCTGAAGCGTCTCGAGGAGAGGGTTGTCAAGGAAGAGGAAATGGAGAAGTTGGGTAAACCTCTTCGGCGTTTGAAGGAGGAAATCGACGAGATCGAGGAGAAGCACTGGGATGCGAACGAGGAGATCATCAAGTGGAAGCTCAGCTTCGACATTCTGGAGAAGGCCTTCGGTCTTAGGGCGGCCTACGCCTACGACGCCGGCGTGGACCCACAGATCCTGAAAGCCCGGGAGGTTTTGGGCGATCCCGTCGAGTACGAAAGCTGGTTTCAACGCCTCGAGATCGGCGTTGCCGACGAAGACGTCGTCGCCGCTGCCACGGACACATCGAACCTCGAGACCCGCGACGCAGGCCTGTCCGGGGTGGTCCCGGCAGTCCCTGAGAAGGCTAATTCGAACCGCTGAGCTATTGAGCGACGAATTCTGGAGGGCTCCTTTCGATCGGGGCGGTCGAGGGGGCCCTCTTTGCATGCCTGGGCTGCCGGAAGTCACTGAGATAGAGGTGGGTGGCGAGCCCAGGGCCTTGATACAATCGAAAGTCCCTCTAATCTCGTACACTTCGTCTTGGGCTAGTTTCGAGCATCCTACAGTATTTCGTGTACCTCCGAGCGCGCGTCCACTTTTTACGAGATCGCCAACCTTGCTGGCACAGATCGGCGTCGTATATTTGTTGAGCTTCTGTCTCGTCGTCATGCGGTCTCAGGACTTCAGGAGTAGAAACAGTGCAACCAGTTGCCAGTTCTTCACTTGAGAAGTCTGCCCGAGGCCGACTTCCGCCTTGGCTCAAGGTGAAAGCTCCCGGCGACGCCGGCTACCGCAAACTGAAGCGCCTCGTCGGCGGCCTTCGGCTCAATACGGTGTGCGAGAGCGCCCGATGCCCCAACGTGGGGGAGTGTTGGAGCCAGGGGACCGCGACCTTCATGATCCTGGGAGACGTCTGTACGCGGAGTTGTGGGTTCTGCGC
>PBRM01000183.1 GCA_002725915.1 Gemmatimonadota bacterium | reverse complement strand
TGCCCTTCTTCTGTGAGTTGGCAGATGTGGCTGCGCACGCCAGGCTCAAGGGGCTGTCGGTGGAGATGGCGGCACACGAGCTGCGCTTCCGGTTTCTCGACGGGGTGATGGACCGCACTGAAAGTCGAATGGTCGCCCTCGGACATCACGCTGATGACCAGGCCGAGACGGTCTTGCTGAGGTTACTCCGGGGCAGTGGCTCACGGGGACTGGGGGGCATGCGACTGCTGCGGGACGGCAAGTACCTGAGACCCCTCCTGGGGGTGGGCGGAGATGATATCGTCGCCTACGCGCAGGCGCGCGGGCTGCCATTCCGGGAGGATGCGTCCAATCGGGACCGGAGCTATCTCCGCAACCGCGTCCGTCACGAACTGATTCCACATCTGAAGGAGCAATACAACCCTGAGATAAGCGCCGTCTTGAGCCGTACCGGGAGCCTGCTGGCGGCAGAGGACTCGCATCTGGAGAGAACTGCGCAAGAGGCTGTGGAAACAGTCGTTTGCGAGCGTTCCCCAGGTAAGATTGTCCTTGCTGCCCGCCTGCTCGTCGATTATGATATAGCTATCCGGCGCAGGATCTTGCGGTCGGTGATGCAGGAACTGCTGCACGCAGACGTCGCCGCCGACGGAGTCGCCGTGGAGTTCTCTCATGTGGAGGCGGTGGTGGAGATACTGCGCCGCCAGTCGCATAAGCTCGGGTGCTTGCCGGGGTGCCTGAGCGTTCAGCTGATGGGTGACCGTCTCACTTTCCGCGCGCGGATGTCTGCCCCTGAGCTGGACAGGGAAGTTCGCATCCCCGGTAGAACCGAAGCGCCCGAACGGGGCATCATACTGCAGAGCCGGCTGTTGCCGGCAACCGCTTTCACTCGCGTGCGTCCACTCCTTGGAGGGTGGCGTGCCGCCTTCGACGCCAACGCCGCTGACGGTCTGAGACTGAGGAACCACCGGCCGGGCGACAGGGTGCAGCCGTTGGGCATGACGGGCCACAAGAAGGTGAGTGACCTGCTAGTGGACGCGAAGAGGCCGCGGATCGACAGGGGAGAGGTCGTCGTCCTGGCCAGGGGAAGGGAGGTCGCTTGGGTAGCGGGTGTCTGCCTGGCCGACGGATTCAAGGTGCGGTCCCGTTCAGAACACATGGTCTACATGGAGCTCAGCAGAGTTTCTGCGATTGAGCATGGAAGACGGTCTCCAGAAGAACGGACGCACTCTCTGCTGCCGAGATAACCGCCGGTGATCGACACGCAAGATCGAGTAGACGAGATCGCTAATAGGATTTCTTGTGATTGAGCATGGAAAAGAATCAAGAAACAGAGAGTCAGCGCGATAGCGCGACTCCCGCCTCGACCGAGCAGGAAGTCGGAGAGCTTACCGATACCGCAGCCGCGGCAGGGCCATCGCATCCGCGTGAGGACGAAGCAGATGAGAATCCTCGCGGCGCCGGAGTCCCTCCTCCAGCGGCCGGTGAGACGCCCAAACCCGAGGTCGACGATGTTGAAGCGTCAGGGGAGCGTCCGGCATCGCCCGACCCGGGCAGGTCGCCGGCCGACGGTTCGCCAGATGAGGGTTCCAGGGCCCAGTGGCAGTGGCCTTCGAGAACGCGGGCGTTCTGGATATTCCTCATTCTGGTGCTGCTCTTCGCGGCCAAATTCTTTGGCAGTGTGCCGGCTGAATCCACGGAAGTTTCCTACATCGAATACCGTCAGTATCTGAAGGATCGCCAGATCGTCCGGGCTGAGATCGTGGGGGAGAAGGAGTTCCATGGCTTTCTCGCAGACCGCACGACCTTCGTGGTCAACCTCGGTACCATAGACGCCGACGACAAGCGGGAGTGGGAGGAGGCGGGCGTCGACTTCGCCTTTGTAGACAAGCCCTTCCAGTGGTACAGCGTACTCATCAGCTTTCTCCCGTGGCTGCTCTTCATCGCCTTCTGGGTGTTCATGTTGAGGCAGATGCAGGGCGGGCCGAAAGGCCTGTTCTCCTTCGGCAAAAGCAAGGCAAAGCTGCTGACCGAAGACAGGAAGAAGACCACCTTCCGCGACGTTGCCGGGGTCGACGAGGCCGAGGAGGAGCTCGAGGAAATCATCGAGTTTCTCAGGGACCCCAAGAAGTTCCAGCGGTTGGGGGGGCGTACCCCCAAGGGAGTTCTGCTGGTTGGGCCACCGGGCACTGGCAAGACCCACCTCGCCCGGGCCGTGGCCGGTGAGGCGGGGGTTCCCTTCTTCTCCATCAGCGGCTCCGACTTTGTAGAGATGTTCGTCGGCGTCGGCGCTTCCAGGGTGCGCGATCTCTTCGAGCAGGGCAAGGCGAACGCTCCCTGCATCATCTTTATCGACGAGATCGACGCCGTCGGCCGCCACCGCGGCGCCGGCATCGGCGGCGGTCACGACGAGCGCGAACAGACGCTGAACGCACTGTTGGTGGAAATGGACGGATTCGAGTCGAATGAAGGCGTCATTCTCATCGCTGCCACCAACCGTCCCGATGTGCTGGATCCGGCCCTGTTGCGACCGGGCCGCTTCGACCGGCGCGTCGTCGTGGGGCTGCCCGACGTGCGCGGACGGAAGGGGATACTCCTGGTGCACACGCGCAACATTCCCCTGGACGACCGTGTCGATCTGGAGCGGCTGGCCAAGGGCACACCCGGGATGTCGGGAGCGGATCTGGAGAACCTGGTCAACGAGGCGGCGCTACTGGGCTCGCGCCGCGACCGCAGCAAGGTGCTCATGGCCGACATGGAGGAGGCCAAGGACAGGATCATGCTCGGACCCGAGCGCAAGAGCATGATAATGAGTGACGAGGACAAGCAGCTGGCGGCCGTGCACGAAGCAGGTCACGCCCTGGTGGCCAAGCTGACACCGGGATCACCTCCCATCAACAAGGTCGTCATTGTGCCCAGAGGTCAGACTATGGGCATGGTCTCCTTCCTGTCGGAGGAGCGTCACTCGGTGACGGAGTCCAAGCTGCGAGCTCATCTGGTGACCACCCTGGGAGGGTGCTGCGCCGAGTCCCTCGTCTTCGGCGAGCGCTCTACCGGGGCTCAGGCCGACTACAAGCAGGTCACCTCTCTGGCTCGTTCCATGATCTGCGACTGGGGCATGAACAAGAGTCTGGGCCCGCTGTCCCTCGGTGGCCAGGATGAGGAGGTCTTCCTGGGCAAGGAGTTTACTCGCACGCGCAATTTCAGCGAGCACACGGCATTGATGATCGACACCGAAATCCGCGAGCTCGTGATCGATGCTGAGAAGCGGGCATCTAAGCTCCTGGCCGACAATAGAGCGAAGCTGGACATGGTGTCGGAGGCGCTCCTGGAGCACGAAGTGATCGACGACGCCGAGCTCGAGCTGGTCCTGAGCGGGAAGCCCATCCTGCGGGATCAGCTGCCGGAAGCGGCCACGGCGGACGGCACGGGAGGAGAGAACGGCTCCTCCCCGGCAACAGAGGAGCGCCCATCCGACGAAACTCCTTCTCCCTCCTCCGCAGGTGACAGCTCTGCGGCCGACAACTCCACAACCTCAGTAACGCCGTCGCCCGAGGAGGGCAATTCTGAGGGTCGGTGACAGCGATATGGTGTGGGACCTGGGCGACGGCCGAATTCTCGACTTTTGCGAGCGCGTCCAGATCATGGGCATCCTGAACATCACTCCGGACTCGTTCTACGACGGCGGGCGTTTTGCCGATCCTACGGCTGCCGTGGAGCGCGCCCTGCAGATGGTGGCGGAGGGTGCCGACATCGTCGACATCGGCGGCGAGTCCACGCGTCCAACCCTTTACGGAGAGGTGGTTGAAGTCTCGGCGGCAGAGGAGTGCAGCCGCGTAATTCCCACTATCGAGGGGCTTCGACGCCATGCCGACGTGCCGATTTCCGTGGATACCACCAAGGCAGAGGTGGCTGCCGTGGCCCTGGACGCCGGGGCCGATATCATCAACGACATCAGCTGTCTCGACGACCCGCGAATGGCCGGCCTGGCTGCGCGCAGGCAGGTACATCTGATACTGATGCATCGCCGGGGAACACCGGAGACCATGCAGCGGAACACACGCTATGACGATCTGTTTGGGGAGATCAGCTCCTTCCTGGTGGCCGGCATCGCCCATGCCCGCGCCGCTGGCGTAGATGCGGGGCGGGTCGCCGTGGATCCGGGGCTGGGTTTTGGCAAATCCCTCGGTGACAATCTCGCCCTTTTGGGCCACCTGGACATCTTTTCAACCATAGGCTGTCCCGTGGTCGTGGGGGCGTCGCGCAAGTCCTTCGTGTGGAAGCCGGCGGGACTTACTCCCAAGGAGGCACTGCCCGGCAGCCTCGCCGCCGCCGTGTTGGCGGCCGTTCACGGCGCCCACGTCGTGCGCGTTCACGACGTGGGCGAGACTGTGCGTGCGGTTCGCTTTGCGGAGGCGGTCGAGTCCGCGGAGCCCTCCACAGCCTGAGCGCCTGACCCCCAATACTTCTCTGTGTTCGACTGGATCAACCACCCTCTCTTTCACATCTTCGGCTTCATCCCGTTTTCCGTCCTCTCGGCGCTGGATATCCTCATCGTCAGTTTCGTATTCTATCGCCTTCTGGGGCTCATTCGCGGCACTCGGGCGGCGCAGATGCTGGTGGGCCTGTTCCTCCTGGTGACCATACTTCTGGCCGCGCGCTGGCAGGAGATGACGGCACTCGCCTACCTGCTCGAGCAGATCCGGTCCATCCTCCTCATCCTCCTCGTAATCCTCTTTCAGCCCGAGTTGAGGAGGATGTTGGTGGCACTGGGACAGAGCCGTATCCTTCGCTGGTTCTATCGGGTCGAGCCGACCCGTGTTATCGACGAGCTGGTCTCAGCCGCGTCGCAGCTCTCAGAGCGCGGCTATGGAGCCCTCATCGTGGTGGCGCGGGAGGCCGGGCTGCAGGCGATCATCGAGTCCGGCGTCCCTCTGAACTCCAGCGTCTCCGCCGACCTGCTGACGACCATTTTTACACCCAGGTCTCCCCTCCACGACCAGGCCGTGGTTATTCAGGGCGAAAGCCTGGTGGCGGCCAGGTGCACATTGCCCCTGGCCGAAGAGGTGGAGGACCAGCGTATGGGCACCCGTCACCGGGCTGCAGTGGGGGTCTCCCAGGAGACGGATGCCGTCGCCATCGTCGTCTCTGAGGAGAATCAGACCATCTCCCTGACCGTGGGTGGTGGTTTGGCCCGCGGCCTCTCGACGGACGAACTTCGGCAGCGCTTGAGGGAGCTGTTGACCGCTGGGGAAAGGTTGGGAGTTTCGCAGGCGGACGCCTTAACTGAAGCATAAGCTCGTGGTAGCCCGCCTGGACATCGATACGAACGGTGAAGCACCTGTGGCGAAACTCAACGAACGGGGAATCTGTTGTATCGTGTCGTGGGCTCGCCCACTTATTACGCTGCTCCATCCGGGGTTCAGTCGAAGGGCGATCTCTCCAGACAGCAGAATTTCAGCTGAGTCGTAGCTGACCAAATCTCAGGCCCCGCAGCCGTTCCTTATCCAGTTGGCGACACAGGTTGACAGGCTGAGTCACAGGCTTTAGATTATAATAATTATTCGCAAATAATGAATAATTATTTGACAACGGGGAAGCCGATCGGTGAGTGTGAAGCAGCTCCGCCACGCCAAGATAAGACAGCTGTTGCAGGGCGCTCCCATCGATACCCACGAGAAACTGGCAGATGCCCTCCGGGGCGAGAGCATCCGGGTGAGCCAGTCGACGCTGTCGAAGGATCTCAGGGAGCTGGGGGTGGTGCGAGTGCCGCGAGATGGCGGCTTCAGCTACATCCTGCCGGAGGCGGGGTCCACTCTCCGAGATCAGCACATCCTGGAAAGGGAGCTCCAGGATTACCTCGTCAGTGTCGACAGGGCGGGCAATCTACTGGTGGCCAAGACGATTTCCGCCCACGCTCAAAGTGTGTGCGAGGCCATCGACCGAATCGGGTGGCCACAGGTTATGGGAACTATCGCGGGCGACAACACCATCTTCTTGGTCGCCAGCACAGCCGGCGAGGCGGAGGAGCTGGTCGGTCTGCTGGCGGAAATAGCCGGCGACAGAGTGTGAGTGATGAGGTCCCTGCAGCAATACATCGACAAAGCCGCTGTCCTGGTCGAGGCCCTTCCCTATATCCAGTCGTTCCGCGACAGGATCGTCGTGGTCAAATACGGAGGCAGTACCATGGGGTCGGGGGCAGGGGAGAGGGAGGATACCGTATTAAGGGACATCGTCTTCATGGAACACGTGGGGATGAATCCCGTCATCGTCCACGGCGGCGGCAAGGCTATCGATGACAGGCTGAGAGAGGCGGGAGTCGAGACCAGGAGGATCAACGGTTTGCGGGTTACAGACGAGGCCACGATGCGGGTGGTGGAAGAGACGCTATTCGGCGAGGTGAACGCCGCAATCGTGGGCGAGATAGAAGCTCTTGGCGGCAAGGCGGTCGGCGTGTCGGCCAAGGACGCAGGCGTCATGAGTGTCAGCAAGCACTTTGCTGAGACGGATGGCGGGAAAGTCGACATCGGGTTCGTTGGCGATGTCGACCACATCGAGCCTAAGCCGCTTTTCGACCACATCGAGCGGGGACAGATACCTGTGGTGGCCCCTATCGGCCGCGGGGAGAACGGCGAGTCCTACAACGTCAATGCCGATACCGCCGCGGGCGAAATCGCCGCAGCGCTGCACGCCGAGAAGCTGGTGTTTCTCACCGATGTCAGGGGCGTTATGACGGATCCCCGAGACGCCGACTCACTGCTGTCGACCGTGCACGGCGACGAGGTGGGGGATCTGATTGCACGTGATATAATCAAAGGCGGCATGATTCCAAAGGTGGAGGCCTGTGTTCACTCGGTGAAAGCCGGAGTTCGGAAGACGCACGTAATTGACGGTACGATACCTCACTCCATGTTGCTAGAGGTCTTCACGGATGCGGGAGTGGGAACCCAGATCGTGCAATAGCGCGGATAGATGAGAGAAGGGAGAGAGATGAGAAAAACCCAATCAATTCTCAAACAGGAATCGGAATACATCCTGCAGACCTACGGGCGACCTGACTTTGTCCTCGAGCGGGGAAACGGGGTCTATCTCTTCGACCTGGATGGCAATCGCTACCTCGATTTCGTCAGCGGCCTGGCGGTCAACGCCTTCGGCTACGGGGATTACGACATTCTCAAGGCGATGGAGAAGCAGGCGGCGCAGTTGATGCACTGCTCCAACCTCTACCACACCGTTCCCTCCACGAGACTGGCGAAGCTATTGGTGGAAAACTCCTTCGCCGACCGGGTCTTCTTCTGCAACAGCGGCACCGAGTCGTGGGAGGCGTCTCTCAAATTCTGCCGCAAGTGGGGGAGTACTCGGTTTTCCGAGCCGAAATACGAGTTCATCTCCATGAATAACTCCTTTCACGGCCGCACCTACGGTTCGATCTCAACCACCGGGCAGCCGAAGTACCACAGGGGGTTCGAGCCCCTTCTCCCCGGTGTTTCCTTTGCCGACTTCAACGACCTGTCCTCGGTGGAGGAACTGGTAACGGACCGGACCTGCGCCATCCTGGTTGAGCCGATCCAGGCGGAGGGCGGCATTCACGTGGCTACGGACGAGTTCCTTCAGGGTTTGCGCTCGCTGTGCGACGACAGAGAGCTGCTGCTCGTCTTCGACGAAATCCAGGTGGGCATGGGTCGCACCGGGTCGCTTTGGGCCTATCAGCAGTACGGCGTAGAGCCCGATATCATGACCCTCGCCAAGGCCTTGGGCGGCGGCCTGCCCATCGGCGTTTCACTGCTGCGACAGAAAGTGGCAGACGCAGTGGAGGCCGGAGACCACGCCGCCACCTTCGGCGCAAATCCGGTAGTGACCGCCGTCGCCCTTACTGTATTGAAAAAGCTCCTGGCCGACGGCTTCCTGGAGTCGGTGACGGAAAGGGCCGCTCACCTTCACGCCGGGCTCCATAAGCTGCAAGAGCGGTGGTCGGAGGAGATCGTGGAAATTCGCGGCAGGGGACTGATCGCCGGTACGGTGATGAAGAACAGGCCCGCTGCCGAGTACATCGCCGCTTTCCGGGAGCGGGACATCCTGGCCGCTCCCTGCGGGCCGGATGTGGTTCGCTTCCTGCCGCCTCTGGTCATGGAAAAAGACCAGATCGACGAGGCCGTCGATGTCTTCGACGAGATTCTGCGCCAGGGATGAGAAACCCTTCCTCGAGTCACCCTCTGTCGAGCCACCCGGTGTCAAGCGAGGGAACTGACAAGGCCTGGGGGGGGCGCTTCAGCGGCGCGGAGGCAGAGCTCATGGAGCGTTTCAACGCCTCCATCGGAGTGGACCGCAAGCTCATGGAGATGGATATCGCCGCCAGCCTGGTCTACGCCCGGGCGCTGGAACGCGCTGGCGTGCTCACGGGTGAGGAGCGCGTCACTATTGCCGAGGGCCTGCACAAGGTGCGGGAGGAAATGTCCGCCGCCGACTTCCCGTTTGACGTCGGGCTGGAGGACATCCACATGGCCGTCGAGGAGCGCTTGACCCACCACGTCGGGGCCGTCGGCGGCAAGCTGCACACAGGCCGCAGTCGCAACGACCAGGTGAATGCCGACGAACGGCTCTACTTGCGGCAAGCGACCGCTGCTGTGACGCAGGGGATTCGCCGTCTGCAGTCAGTTCTGGTCGATTCGGCGGAGCGTCACCGCGAAGTCATCCTACCGGGCTACACTCACCTGCAGCAGGCTCAGCCCATTCTGTTCGGGCACTACGCCCTGTCCCTGTTCTGGATGCTGGAGCGAGACCGCGGCCGCGTGTCCGACAGCTGGAAGCGGGCGGATTACCTGCCCCTCGGAGCGGGCGCCCTGGCGGGGAGCGCCTTTCCCCTGGACCGGGAGCAGATGGCGCGGGAACTCGGATTCAGCGGTGTCA
This sequence comes from Gemmatimonadota bacterium, assembly GCA_002725915.1. Taxonomy (GTDB): domain Bacteria; phylum Latescibacterota; class UBA2968; order UBA8231; family UBA8231. The sequence goes on along the minus strand of PBRM01000183.1, from coordinate 1,012 downwards.
CCGCCAACAGTCTGGACGCGGTCAGCGATCGCGATTTCCTGCTGGAAGCGCTGGCGGCGCTCGCCATCCTCATGATGCATCTCAGCCGCTACTGCGAGGACCTCATTATCTGGTCGTCGATCGAGTTTGGCTTCGTGGAACTCGACGACGCCTACGCCACGGGTTCGAGCATGATGCCCCAGAAGAAGAATCCCGACTCCCTGGAGCTCGTGCGCGGCAAGACCGGACGAGTCTACGGCAATCTCATGGGGCTGCTGACGACGATGAAGGGCGTGCCGCTCACCTACGCCAAGGACCTGCAGGAGGACAAGGAGCCGGCCTTCGATTCCTTCGACACGGTGCTGGATTGCCTCGAGGTGTTTGCAGCGGCATGGGAGACGATGGCGGTGCGTTCCGACCGCATGGCTGCCTCCATGGCCGACTCTCTTCTGGCGACGGATCTGGCCGACTATCTCAGCCGGCGGGGAATTCCCTTTCGGCAGGCGCACCACATCGTCGGTCGACTGGTGCGCGACAGCCTCGAAGCAGGAGACCGTCTCGGTGAGCTGACGCTGTCCCGGATGCAGACCTACTCGAAGGAATTCGGAGAAGACACCCTGGAGCTGCTTAAACCGGGCCGCAGCCTGGACCTGCGCAACATCTCCGGGGGCACCGGACCCGAGGCCGTGCGAAGTCAGCTGACCCGGGCGCGCGAGATCCTCGCGGCAGGATAGAGTGCCGCTCGACACCGACATGAAGGTGGTGGCGGCGGAGCTCTACTTCCTGCCGGTCACCACGCGGGTGCCCCTCAAATTTGGTACTGAGACTCTCACCGAGGTCACCTGCGCACGGGTGAGGCTCGAGGTCGAGGGAGTCGCCGGTGGCGCCGCCACCGGTTGGGGGGAGACACCGCTGAGCGTGCAGTGGGTGTGGCCCGCCACCTCTCTTTCCTACCGGGAACGCCACGAGGCCCTCGTCGAGTTCTGCCTGCGATTGGCCCGCGAGTGGGCGGCTTTCACCCCCCTGGTTGGCC
>PBRM01000182.1 GCA_002725915.1 Gemmatimonadota bacterium | reverse complement strand
GACTGGGCGACGCGTACGGCGCCTTCCTGGCGCTAACACGCAGGACAGCGTCGGCAGCATGGGCATCGTCGTCAAGGATGCCACCACCCTCGCCTGCGTGAAACACATGTGGCGAGGCGGATGCGGCGGTAAATGAAAAGAGGCTTCGATGAACAGGACCATTCCCAGATGGCTGCTGTACTTGCTGATTCTAGCCATGTACATCCTCCACAACGATCTGTGGTTGTGGGATAATCCCACGTTGTTCTTCGGTCTGCCCGTGGGGTTTTCCTATCACATCGTCTTCTGCCTTGCCGCCGCCCTGCTGCTGACGCTGCTGGTCAGCTACGCCTGGCCCGACCACCTCGAGCGGGAGGCGGACGATGACGGCAACGGGGGGGAACAGCTATGACACTGGCGGTCATTTTCACCTACCTCGGGCTCGTCCTCCTCGTGGGGGGCCTCAGTCACCGGCTGTTCCGCGGCACCGGCGAGGACTACTTCGTGGCCAGCCGTTCGATCGGTCCCTTCCTGCTGCTCATGTCCCTTTTCGGCACCAACATGACCGCCTTCGCCATCCTCGGCGCTTCGGGGGAGGCCTATCACGAGGGCATCGGCGTCTTCGGTCTGATGGCGTCGTCTTCGGCCCTCATCATCCCCACCGTGTTCTTCTTCGTGGGCATGAGGGTGTGGGCGCTGGGCAAGCGGCACGGCTTTCTCACCCAGGTCCAGTACTTTCGACAGCGCTGGGCCTCGGATGCGCTGGGCCTGGTGCTCTTTATCGTCCTCATCGTCCTGCTCATACCCTATCTCCTCATCGGGGTCATGGGCGGGGGCCTCACCCTCAACTTGATCACCAAGGGAGATGTGCCGCGGTGGGCGGGGTCGCTGCTGGTGTGTGTGGTGGTGATGACCTATGTCTGTTACGGCGGCCTGCGCGGCACGGCGTGGGTGAACACCTTCCAGACGTTGGTCTTTATGGTCCTGGGAGGGGTGGCATTCGTCGTCATTCTGAGCGAGCTCGGCGGATTGTCGGTGGTGATGGCCTCGTTGGCCCAGAACAGCCCCGACCTGCTGATCCGCGGGGAACACATAAAGCCGGCGAAGCTGTTGACCTACACCTGCATCCCGCTGTCGGTGGGTATGTTCCCGCACATGTTCATGCACTGGCTGACGGCGAAGGGGGCGCGGACCTTTCGGGTTCCGCTCATGGTCTACCCCCTCTGCATCGCCGCGGTGTGGATTCCCAGCGTGACCCTGGGCGTGGTCGGACACCTCGATTTCCCCGGTCTCAAGGGGCCGGCGGCCAACTCCATTCTGGTCCGCCTGATCGATCTCCACGCACCGGAAGTGCTGGCCGGGCTGCTGGCCGCCGGCGTCTTCGCGGCGGTCATGTCGTCACTGGATTCCCAGGTCCTCTCCGTCGGCACCATGTTTACCCAGGACATCGTCCGCCACTACGGGGCCGGAGGGAAGCAGATGAGCGAGCGGCGACAGGTGCTGTACGGCCGCCTGTTCGTGACCGCCATCCTCGTCCTGACCTTCGTGCTGTCACAGGTGTCGGATCGCAGCATCTTTAAGCTGGCGATCTGGTCGTTCTCCGGATTCGCCGCGCTCTTTCCCATCGTCTTCGCCGCCTTGTTCTGGAAGCGGAGCACGAAGTACGGTGCCCTGTCCTCCGTCGCCAGCGTTGCGGTGCTGTGGATCTACTTTTTTACCAAGGGTTGGCAGACGCCCGGGTACACCGTGGGAGGCACCGGCATCATGCCGGTCGCGGTCATTCTGGCCGCATCGGCGGCGGCCATGATCGTGGGGTCGCTGCTGACGAAGCCGCCCGAGCCAGCGGTGGTCAGGCGTTTTTTTCCTTCCCGCGATGCGGGGGGGAGGTAGTATCGTGCACGCGCCGAGGCAGAGCGGCTTGGTGTCGAAGACGTGCGTCTAGCCTTTGTCGCCGCTGGCGCAGCGGGGATGTACTGCGGCAGTTGCATCCACGACAACACCCTGGCGGCGGCTCTCATGCGTCGGGGAGTCGATGTCGCCCTCATCCCCACCTACACGCCCATCCGCACCGACGAGGACAGCGTCAGCACGGGGCACATATTCTACGGCGGCGTCAACGTCTACCTGCAACAGAAGCTCGGACTCTTCCGGCACACCCCGCGGATGGTGGACTGGCTGCTGGACCGACGCGCCCTGCTGGGTCTGGTTTCCCGCTTCAGCGCAGCCACGAGCGCTCGCGACCTGGGAGCGCTGACGGTATCGGTGCTGCAGGGGGAGGAGGGTCACCAGGCGAAGGAGCTGGAAAAGCTGACTCGCTGGATGGCGGATGAGTTCAGGCCGGATGTGGTGCAGCTGACCAACACCATGTTCGCGGGCATGGCGCGCCGGCTGAAGGAGGAGACGGGTGCGCCGGTGCTGTGCGCGGTCCAGGGGGAGGACCTTTTTCTGGAGCAGCTGGTCGAGCCGTATCGCTCCGAGGCGAGGCGCATCCTGAGCTTGCGCGCCCGCGACGTGGACGGATTCATCGCCCCGTGCCGCGACTACGCCGATTTTATGGCCGCGTATCTGGAGGTGCCGGCAGGGCGCTTCCACGTGGTTCGACTGGGGTTGAATCTGGGGGGACACGGGCGCAGCGAACCGCGAGCGGGTGGCACTCCTTTCACCGTCGGGTACCTCGCTCGGCTCTGCCCCGAGAAAGGGCTGCACGTTCTGGCAGAGGCGTTTCAGCTGCTGGCCGAGCGCCGCGGAAAGGGCAGGGTCCGGCTGGAGGTGGCGGGATGGCTGGGAGCCGCAGACCGGAGGTATTTCCGCGAAGTGGTCCGCCACCTCGAACGCGCGGGGCTGGCCGACTGCTTCCGTTATCGGGGAGAGCTCGATCGCCAGCAGAAGATCGCCTTCCTCAATGAGCTTCACGTTCTGTCGGTGCCGGCGCAGTACCGGGAGCCGAAGGGTCTTTACATCCTAGAGGCACTGGCCAACGGCGTCCCGGTGGTACAGCCGCGTCTCGGCGCTTACCCGGAGCTGGTGGAGGCCACGGCAGGGGGTCTGCTGGTAGAGGCGGGTTCCGCGCCAGCGCTGGCCGACGGCATCGAGGAGCTGATGGAGGAGGAGAGGCGGCTCGAGCTGGGACGAGCGGGGATGGCGGCGGTGCACGCGGAGTTTGGCGACGACGCCATGGCGGCGGCGACTCTGGCTTTGTATCGGCAGTACGGCGAAAACGGACGACCTCGTACTTGAGAGAAAGGGACGCGATCATGACCTGGCTGCTGTTCTCGATGATTACGGTGGGCGCGTTTGGGGTTTACGGAGTGCTGCTACACACGGGGATTGTGTCGATGGCGGATCCGGTGAACGGGCGCTACAAGGCGTTTCTGTTCGTCGGTGTCGCCTACCTGCTGACCGCGGTGGTGGGGTCGCTGATCATGCTCAAGCTGAACGGGGTGGAGTGGAACTTCCCCGCCAAGGGGATGATGTGGGCGACGCTGGCCGGTATCGCGGGAGCCGTCGGCGCCTTCGGCATCCTGCTGGCCTTCGGGGCGAAGGGGACGCCTGCGGTGGTGATGGCGATCGTGTTTGCGGGGGCGCCCATCGTCAACGCCGTGGTAGCGATGATGGCGCATCCCCCGGCCGGTGGCTGGGGGGCGGTCAACTGGCGGTTTCTGCTGGGGATCGGCATGGCCGCGCTGGGGGGGTGTCTGGTCAGCCTGTACAAGCCGACGTAGGGTTGAGTTCGATGACGTGGGTCGGTCGCCAGCGGGTGCTCCAAGCGTGTGGGCTGTCGCAGCTAGAGCGTCTCGACGTCGGAAAAGAACAGGCATAGTCACCTCTGCGACAGCGTGCTGGCCGGCAGGCCCTCCGGTCAGCGGCCGTGTTCCGCTGAGCGCTTGGACATTCGAAAGAACAGGCAGTATGTTCGAATGGACGGTCGTGGGTCCGACCGCTGTCCAGCTACCGCCGAAGGTCGCCACTCCCGGAACGCCTGTTCGCGCTCATCCGCGACCACCAAAGGAGCCGCTACCCGACCTCAATGGCGTACGAATTCCACACCAGGCGCTGCATAGAGTTTGAGGACACCGATGCGGCCGGAATCGTGCACTTTGCGCGGTTCCACGTATTTATGGAGCAGGCCGAGCACCAGTTCCTGCGCTCCCTGGGGGCAAGTGTGCATATGGAGGTCGATGGCGAGCTGATCAGCTGGCCCCGATTGGCGTCGTCGTGCGAGTTCTTTCATCCAGTGCGGTTCGAAGACCAGCTCGATGTTTGCCTTTCCGTGCGTCGGAAGGGCAACAAAGCGATCACCTACGAATGCGAGTTCTTCGTCGGCGACGAGGAGGTGGCCAAGGGGGAGATCACATCCGTGTGTTGCGTGTGCGCTCCGGGAGAGAGCATGCGGGCGATTCCCATCCCGAGCCTTATCGGCGACAAGATCGAGCAGAGACCTGATCGGGATTTGGAGTCGTGAAGATCACCGCGGTCAAAACGGCGACCCTGGCCGGGTACAAGGACTGGAACCTCGTCCGCCTGGAGACAGATAGGGGCATCGCCGGCATTGGCGAGGCGTACCCGGGCGAGGGCATAGCTGAGCTCATCACCCGGAGGCTCGCCCCCCTGCTCGTGGGGAGGGATCCGCGAGATGTCGAGCCCCTGTACAACCACATGGTGGCGGGTACGATCGGGCAGTCGACGGCGGGCGGCATGCTGGCCGCCATCAGCGGCGTGGAGACGGCGCTGTGGGACGTGGCCGGCAAGGCGATGGGAGTGCCCGTGTACCGGCTGTTGGGTGGGCACTACCGCGACCGGATCCGACTTTACGCGGACGTGGGCCGGGGCAGGAACAGCACCGACACTCCCGAGGCCTGGGCGCAGCGCGCCCGCGAGGGCGTGGCCGACGGCTTCGGGGCGATCAAGTTCGACATCGATCACTCGGCGGACGAATTTCAACACGACGCCGTGAATCGAGGTCTGGGACTGCAAGAACTCGACAAGATGACGGCGCTGGTGGAGGCGGTCAGGGAAGCGGTGGGGCCAGAAGTGGATGTCTGCATCGATTGTCACGGAATCTACGGCGTTCGCGACGCCGGGCTGCTGGCCGAACGCCTGGAGCCCTTCGACCTCATGTTCCTGGAAGATCCGGTGCCGCCGGAGAACCCGGAGGCCATGGCCAAGGTCACGTCGTCGACGTCGATCCCGATCTGCACGGGAGAGTTCGTCCACCGTCGGGACGGGTTCCGCCCCCTCATCCAGAACCAGGCGTGCGACATGCTCCACGTAGACGTCTCCTCGACCGGTGGCATGCTGGAGGCGAAGAAGATCGCCGACCTGGCGGATCTGTATTACATGCCCTTTGCCGCACACAATATCACTTCTCCCATCGGCATGACGGCGGCGGCCCACGTGTGCGCGGCCGTGCGGAATCTGCACACCATGGAGCTGCCCTACCACGCCGATCAGGTGGCGTGGCGCTGGGATCTGGTGGAGTCAACTACGGCGCTGGTCGAAGGGGGCGAATTCGCCGTGCCGGACCGGCCCGGTCTGGGGGTGGAGCTCAACGAGGACGTGGCTCGGCGGCACCTGAAGGAGGGCTATGGGTTGTTCGCGGAGTAGGCGGCCTGCCGATGCCAGGAGCAAGCGGCTGCAGCCGATCCTGTCCGCGTGATCTGTGGGCTGCTGCTGACGGGACGGGATGCGCTCACTCACCCGGGCGGAGATGGGCACGCTCGAGTGACCTGCGCCGGTGTCCCATCGACAGGGAATGGCTTCCTCCCCTTCCTCCCACGACTTCCACATCCCACGGATGCCGCCGGAACAACGAGCGCAGAGTGAGAGACCTAACAACCCCTCTCGGGCCACATGATATGGAATCACCTGACGGCCAACAGAAAGAAGTCACTGCCCGAAAGGGCCCCGCCGATGACGCCGTCTCCCTGCGGGTCTCCGATGTTCGCAAGCAGTATGGCAGCCTGGAGCGTCCGCTTATCGTCTTGCGCGGTATTTCCTTCGAGCTGCAGGCCGGCCAGTCCCTGGCAATCACGGGGCCGTCCGGCTCGGGCAAGAGCACGCTGCTTCATCTGATCGGGACGCTGGATCTACCGACATCGGGCTCGATCCTCATCAGCGGAAAAAACCCAGCAACTCTCGCGGAGAAGGAGCTGGCGCAATTTCGGAATCGCGTAATCGGCTTCGTCTTTCAGGGTCACCATCTGCTGCCGCAGTATTCGGTTCTGGAGAACGTGCTCATTCCCACGCTGGCGTCCCGGCAGGGCGGGGAGGGGGCGAAGAGCAGGGCGCGGGAGCTCCTCGACCGCGTCGGTCTGGCCGATCGACTCGATCACCGCCCGGCCGAACTGTCCGGCGGCGAGTGCCAGCGGGTGGCCGTGGCCAGGGCGCTGGCCAACTCTCCCAGCCTGCTGCTGTGTGATGAGCCCACCGGAAATCTCGACGGCGCCACAGCCGATTCTGTGGCGTCGTTGCTGTTCGACCTGCACCGGGCAGAGCCCACCATCCTCATTGCGGTCACTCACAGTCCCCAGTTCGCCGGCCGTTTCGACTGCCGTTTGGAGCTGAGGGAGGGTCTGTGCTTCGAAGCCTGAGGCACTACTGGAAGATCGATCTCGCCGTTTGTCTGGGAGCGGCTGCGGCTACGTCGGTGCTGACGGGAGCGCTGCTGGTCGGTGACTCGGTGCGGGGGAGTCTGCGCGATCTGACGCTGGAGCGGCTGGGCGAGATCGACCATGCCCTGGTGTCGGACCGGGGATTTTTCCGGGAGGAGCTGGCCGGGCAGTTGTCGGATGGCCTCGCTGCGCGGTCGGAGGTCGGCGACACCGGGGTGGTGCCGGCCATACTGCTGCGTGGGACGGCCATTCACGGCCGGACCAAAGCGCGAGCGTCGCAAATCCAGATCCTGGGGATCGACCATCGCTTCACGGCGCTCTACGAACAGGACCGCGCGACAGGGAAAAGCCGACCGGGTTCGAGTGGTAGTGAAGGCGGAATGGGTCGAGGGCGACAAGGACAGGCCGAGCTGCTGGCGCGCGAGTCCAGCGGTTCGTTTCCAGCTGTTGTCATCAACGGGTCGCTGCAGAGAGAGCTGGCGGCGCAGATCGGCGATTCCATTCTGCTCTCCTTTGAGAGGTTGAGCGATGTCCACCGCGAGTCCCTGTACGGTCGTCGGGGCTCGGCGGAGGTGGTCCAGACCTTGCGCCTGAGCGTGAGCGGAATCGTTCCCGATCGAGGTGGGGGACGGTTTGCCCTGAGGCCGCATCAGGGCCTGCCGCTCAACGCTTTCGTGCCGCTGCAGGTGCTGCAGCGGGCGCTCGATCAGCAGGGAGCGGTGAATGCGCTTTTCGCGACGTCGCCTGGGGGAGGTGCGAATGGCGAAGCCGCCAATGGTGGGGGAGGAGCCGATCCGCAGGCGGCACTGGAGCAGACCGTATCGTTGGCGGATGTTGGCCTGCAGCTGAGGCGAGAGCTGGGGCACGGCTCCCTGGAGAGCAGCCAGCTCATCATCGATCCCTATCTCGGTGATGTCGCCCAGGAGGCGGCGGAAGAGCTCGGCTTACCCCACTTGCCCGCGCTGACCTATCTGGCCATCTCGCTGGAGCTCGACGGTGGGGTTTCCGTTCCGTACTCGACCGTAACCGCGCTCGATCCGGAAGAGCTCGTGGGGCAACCTGGTCTGGGTGAGCTCAAGTTGACCGATGGGTCGCCGGCCCCCGCGCTGGCGGCGGACGAGATCCTCTTGACCCGGTGGGCGGCGGAGGATCTAGGGGCGACGACGGGCGATGAGATCGCGCTCGCCTACTACGAGGTCGGGCCCCGGGAAGAGCTTTTCACGCGGAGGGCGCGGCTCGCGCTGCGCGGTGTCGTCGCCATGGAGGGACTGGCCGTGGACCGGTCCTTGACGCCGGCGTATCCGGGGATGCAGGAGACGGACGACATGTCGGCCTGGTCGGCGCCGTTCCCGGTGGACCTGAGCCGAGTCCGCCCGAAAGACGAGGACTACTGGGACGACTTCGGCGCTGCGCCGAAGGCGTTTGTGTCGCGGGCGACCGGTCGCCGGTTGTGGGGGAGCCGCTTCGGGGAGATGACCTCCTTACGGATCGCCGCGGTTCCCGGCCGAGAGCTGGCGAGCGCGGCGGCGGACTTCGAAAGGCACCTGCTGGGGAAGATCAACGCGGCACGCGTGGGGATGGTGTTTCAGCCGGTGAAGGCGCAGGGATTGCGGGCCGGAGCGGGGGCGACACAGGACTTCAGCATGCTTTTCATCGGGTTCAGCATGTTCTTGATCGTCTCCGCGGCGCTGCTGGTGGGGTTGCTGTTTCGGCTGGGGGTAGAGCAGAGGACCCAGGAGATGGGACTGCTGCTGGCGACCGGGTTCACCGTGGCGGCGGTGCGCCGGCGTCTGTTGGGCGAGGGCGCGGTGCTGGCCGGGACCGGCGGCGCCATCGGGGTCGCGGGCGCGGTTGGCTGCGCCTGGCTGATGATGGCGGGGTTGCGAACCTGGTGGTTGGCCGCCGTCGGCACGCCCTTTCTGTTCCTGCATGTGGAATGGGGAAGCCTGGTCATCGGCTACGTCGTCTCCCTGCTGGTGGTCCTGCTCTCCATCGGCTGGTCGGTGAGGCGGGATGCAAGAATGCCGGCGAGCGTACTGCTCTCAGGGGAGATGGGGGCAGGGGCAGCCGGGACCGTCGATGGCAGAGGCCAGGGCGCGAAGAGGCGTCGGCTGGTCGGGGCGCTGGCAGCCGGCCTTTCACTGGTGTTGATCGCGCTGGCAGCCGAATCCGGACCGGCAGCGGCGGCGGGACTGTTCTTCGGCAGCGGCGCCCTGCTGCTGGTCTCCGGACTCACCTTCCTGTCGCTGTGGTTGCGCGGCGGGCGGTCAGGGGCCGCAGCGCTGCGGCGTGGGAGATGGGCGACGACGCGGATGGGTTGGCGCAACAGTCAGCGGCAGCCCGGTAGAAGCATGCTGTGCGCTGCTCTGGTGGCGTCAGCCTGCTTCGTCATCGTCGCCGTGGGCGCGAATCGCCGCACTGAGGGTACCGGGCCGGACAGCGGCGGACTGGATTCGGGAACAGGAGGGTACGCGCTGGTGGCGGAGGCGGAGGTGCCGCTGTACCAGGATCTCAACGATGCCGAAGGGCGCTTCGAGCTGGGACTGTCCGGTAGCGACAGCAAGTTGCTGACCGACGCCGTCGTGTACCAGTTTCGCGGCCTGCCCGGCGAGGACGCCAGCTGCCTGAACCTGTATAAACCCGAGCAGCCGCGGGTGCTGGGCGCGCCCGTCGGCTTCATACGCCGGGGCGGGTTCGGGTTCAAGCAGGTAATCGACCTGCAGGGATCCGAACCGCCGCCAGCGCACAGCGCCGAGAGGGCGGTTGCCGTCGTCGACAACCCATGGCTGTTGCTGGATGAGGATCTCGGGCCGGGAGTGATTCCCGCCATCGGGGACTACAACTCCGTCCTCTGGATCCTGCATCTGGGTCTGGGAGAGGAGCTGACCATACGGGACGAGAGCGGGATGGAGGTGCGACTGCGTCTGGTGGCCTTGCTGGAGAGCAGTATATTCCAGAGCGAGCTGGTCATCTCAGCTGCCAGCCTCAGGAAATATTTCCCCGGCCAGGGAGGATCCGGGTTCTTTCTCATTGAAACAGCCGAGGCGCCCCAGCTCTCTATCGCTCTGGAGCGAAGTCTGGGTGAGTACGGACTCGACGTCGAGTCCGCCGCCGATCGGCTGGCCGGCTTCCAGGCGGTCGAGAGCACCTACCTGTCCACCTTTGCCGTCCTGGGCGGATTGGGATTGCTCCTGGGGACGGTGGGCCTGGGTATCATTCTGGTGAGGAACGCCATCGAGCGAAGCGCAGAGCTGGCGGCGCTGCGGGCGTTCGGCTTCAGGCGGTCCACCCTGTCACTCATGCTGTTGACGGAAAGCGGCTTCCTGCTGGCGGTCGGCATTCTCATCGGCAGCGCCGCGGCTGTCCTCGCCGCCGCCCCTCACGTGATCTCCAGCCCCGGGACCATCGCTCTCCGCCCCCTCTTTGGCACGCTGGCGGCGGTCGTCTTGGTCGGCATGGGTGCCAGCGCCCTGGCGGTCCGATTCGCCCTGCCCATTCCCCTCCTGCAGCCGCTGAAAGGCAACTGAAGTGAGCGACACCTCCGCCATCCGCCTCGACGACCTCTCCAAGACCTACCGAGTTCCGGTCCGCGAGCCCGGTCTGGCCGCTGCCCTCAAGAGCATTGTCCGCCGACAGCACCGCGAGGTGGAGGCGGTGAAGCAGATTTCCTACGAGGTTGCCGCCGGCGAGATCGTCGGATTCCTTGGCCCCAACGGAGCCGGAAAGACGACGGCGCTGAAGATGCTCTCCGGGCTGCTGAATCCGACCGCGGGCGAAGTGCGGGTCCTAGGCCACGAGCCCTTTCGTCGCGACCGTGACTTCCTCCGCCAGATCACGTTGGTCATGGGCAACCGCAACCAGTTGGTGTGGGACATCCCCGTGTCCGATTCCTTCGAGCGCAACCGGGCTATCTACCGACTTCCCCAAGAGGAGTTCAGGAGAACCGTCGACGGACTCGCTGAGCTGCTCGACCTCGGCGACCTGCTCGACAAGCCGGTGCGCAATCTGTCGCTGGGGGAGCGCATGAAATGCGAGATCGCCGCCGCTCTCCTGCACCGTCCGAAAATTCTGTTTCTCGACGAGCCCACCATCGGGCTGGACGTGACCATGCAGCGGCGGCTGCGCCGTTTTATCAAAGAGTACAACAAGCGCTACGAGGCCACCGTCCTGCTCACCAGTCACTACATGGCGGATGTGGAAGCGCTCTGTCACCGCGTCGTCGTCATCCACCACGGGCAGCTCCTGTTCGACGGCAACCTCTCCAGTCTCGTGGAGCGCTTTTCCCCCCACAAGACCGTCGCCCTCGACCTGGAGCAGGAGGGGATGGATCTGAGCGCCTACGGGGAGGTGGTGAGCACCGACGGCTCCAGAGTCACGCTGCTGGTGCGCAAGGAGGAGGCGGCGCGGATCACCGGACAGCTGCTGGCCGATCTGCCGGTGATCGATCTGACGGTTGAGGAACCGTCTATCGAAGAGGTGATCGAACAGGTATTCGCTCAGGAGGTCGAGTGAGGTGAAGTGATGAGGACGCGCACTCTTGGTCCAGGAGAGGTGGCATGAGCCGGTTTGCCGATATCTACACCACCCTCTTCAAGATCTCGGTGGCGATCATGCTGCAGTACCGGGCGGTTCTGGTAATCTGGCTGATCGGGCTCGTTCTGCAGCCCATCATCTACCTGGTCGTCTGGTTGACGGTGGCCGAGGCGCGGGGTGGACAGGTGGGGGATTTCGACAAGGCCGGTCTGGCGGCCTATTACATCGTCCTCATGATCGTCAATCACGCCACCTTCGACTGGCATATGTACGAGATGGGCTACCGGGTGCGCACCGGCGCATTCTCACCCCTGCTGCTGCAGCCGCTGCACCCCATCCATCGCGACATCATCGAAAATGTCGCCTACAAGTTCATTACCCTGTCGGTGATGCTGCCGGCCATCCTCCTTCTGACCTGGCTCTTCGAGCCCTCCTTCGGGGCGCCGATATGGGCGGTTGCCGCCTTTGTTCCGGCGCTGCTCATGGCTTTTCTGGTGCGCTTCTTTGTGGAGTGGAGCCTGGCGCTGTCGGCGTTCTGGATAACGGACACATCCGGATTGAACCAGATGTACGTCATCGCCGCCCTCTTTCTGACGGGGCAGATGGCACCGCTGTCGCTGATGCCGCAGTGGGTGCAGTCTGTCGCCGGAGTGTTGCCCTTTCGCTGGATGGTGGCTTTTCCGGTGGAGCTGCTGTTGGGGAGGCTGTCGCCCGAGCAGGTCTTCGACGGCTTCCTGATGCAGGCCCTCTGGCTCGGGGCCGGACTGGCGGTATTGGCGTTGACCTGGAGTCGAGCGGCCAGACGCTACTCGGCGGTGGGCGCATGAGGATCCTCCGGCTATTCTTCGTCTTCTTTCGCATTGGGCTGATGAACGAGCTGCAGTACCGGGCGAATTTCTTCGTCCAGCTGCTGAAGACAGCATTCAATATTACCTGGTCTCTGGCCGCCGTAACCGTGGTCTTCAGCCACACTTCCGACCTCAACGGCTGGCAGCCGGCGGAGCTGGTAGCCCTGCTGGGGGTCTTTGTGCTGATGAGCGGCCTGATCGGCGTGGTGATCCAGCCGAGTATGGAGCGGCTCATCGAGGATGTCAGGGAGGGAACGCTGGACTTTGCCCTGACCAAACCGGAGGAGGCGCAGATTCTGGTGAGCATCGGGCAGGTGCGGGTGTGGCGCCTGGTGGACGTGGTGGTGGGCCCGATCGTCATCGGCGCCGCGCTCTACTACATGGGCAGGGGGATCGGACTCGAGATCGCCCTGCAGTTCGGCGTCACCTTGCTGGCGGGCAGCGTCATCATGTACAGCTTCTGGCTCATGCTGTCGACCATCGCCTTCTGGTTCATCCGCATAGAGAACATCCTCATCGTCTTCCACAGCATGTTCGAGGCCGCGCGCTGGCCGATAACGATCTATCCGGGGTGGCTGCGGACGGCACTGACCTTTCTCGTGCCCGTGGCTTTCGCCGTTACGGTGCCGTCCGAAGCCATCGTGGGCCGGCTGTCGGAGGGCTTCCTGTACGGCGCCGTCGCCCTGGCCGCGGTCATGCTGGTCGGCTCGCGCTGGTTCTGGCGGTTGGGCGTGAAGCAGTATTCGGGGGCTTCGGCCTGATGCAGTTCGATTCCGAATACGACGGCATCATCCTTGGCTCCGGGCACAACGGTCTGGTGTTGCAGGCGTATCTGTGCCGCGCCGGCCTCAAGGTACTCTGCCTGGAGCGCAACGACACAGCCGGGGGTGGCCTGCGTACGGAGCAGTTGCCAGGGGGGTCGGGCTTCCACCACAACACCCATTCCTTCTACCATCGGGCGCTGACGCGGATGCCGTGGTACCGCCAGTTGGAGCTGGAACAGCACGGGGCGCGTTACATCGAGCCGGAGCTGAACGTCTGCCTGTTGCCGGCAGACGGCGGGGCGCTGGAGTGGTGGACGGATTTCGACCGCACGGTCGAATCCTTCGCTCGCTTCAGTCGCCGGGATGCCGATGCGCTGAAGCGCTGGCGCGAAGAATTCGTCCCCATCGTCGAGAATATTCTGCTGCCGGAGGCGCAGTCGGAGCCCCAACCACCCCAGGAGCGCGCCGCCGCCCTCCAGCGCAGCTCCGAAGGCCGGCGGCTCCTCGAGGTCAGCCAACTATCTCCCCGGGAATTCGCGGCGCGGGAGTTCGAGCATCCGGTGGTGCAGGCGGGCCTTCTGTTCTTCAACGGTCTGCGCGAAGTCGATCTGCGAGCCAGCGGTTTCGGTCATCACATCCCAGCCTTGCTGGCCAGCCCCGGCAAGGCGCAGATGTGTGTGGGCGGATCGGCGCAGCTTGCCCGAGCCCTGGTGAGCGTCATCGAGAAGGCGGGGGGCGAAGTGCGCACCGGAGTGACACCGGAGCGCATGGTCGTGGAGGCCGACGGCTCGTCGGGCCCGGGGCGCGTAACCGGAGTGCAAACGACGGCGGGAGAGAGCATCCGGGCGCGGCAGTTCGTGGCCTCGTCGCTGAATCCGCAGCAGACCTTTCTCGAGCTGCTGGAGGAAGAAGTGCTGCCGCCGACATGGCGCCGGCGAGCTCGGGACTTCCGCTACAATCTGCTGGCGCCGCTGTTCGGACTGTATCTGAATCTGGACGAGCCACCCCGGTACGGCGGCGTGGATCCCGGCAGCGCCCACCTGGACGAGGCCTTCATGATCATCATGGGGCTGGACGAGGCCGGGCAGTTCGACGACATGGTCAGCGCCCACGACCGCGGCGAGCTGCCGCCGACGGTGATGTGGGGAAGCTCGCCCACGGTGTTCGATCCGACTCAGGCGCCGTCGGGAAAACACACCGCCTTCATGTGGATGAAGGTGCCCTATCGACTGCGGGGAGACCCGTCCAACTGGGACGGGGCCAGCGAGGAGGTGGGCCGGAGAATGCTGGACCTGTGGTGCCGCCACGCGCCCAACGTTGGAACGGCGAGGGGGGAGTCCTTTGTGCGCCCACCTTCCCAGACGCCCCTGCTCTTACCGAACATGCGGGAGGCTGATCTATTGGTGGGATCGCTGGCCAACGGTCAGGTCGGGTTTTCCCGGCCCTTCCCGGGGGCGGGGACCTACCGGGGATACCTGTCGGGTTTGTACCTGTGCGGCTCTTCAAGCCACCCGAGCGGCAACATCACCGGACTGCCCGGGCGCAACTGTGCCCGCGTCATCCTGGCGGATGCGGGAATCGACGCGCCGCCGCTGGGCAGTTAGAACAGCGGCGGGGATGATCCGCCCAAAGACGGACCCGCGAACAGAACCCAGGGAACCAGATTGGGGCTCGCCGTCCCGGACAGGTTGGGCCTCTTCCTTGAACCGAAGGGCGACTCCTAGGCGAGACCGCCAGGCCTCCTCGCGCAAAGGCGAGCAGGTTCGAGGAAGGCCTCGGCGCTGGCGAATTCGATCAGTTCCATTAATGCTGGACGACTGATTGCAGAAAAGCTGGTCCATGAATTCGCACAGCGTCAAGGTCGTCCCCCCGCAGAACGGTAGACACCGTGCCATCACAGAGCTCGCAAAGCCTGAAGGCGCCGCTTCCGCCGACGCTGTCGACGAGATTGCGGGGCAATGGGGCGCCTTCTGACGAAGGAAACAGGAGAGCGACGAAGACTTCCTCGGCGCCGAGCCGCAAGACCCGAAAGCCATCGAGCGTCTCCTCGACCACGTCGAAATCGAAGCGGGGGATGCCTCTGGAGAGAAGGGCGTTGAGGGTCCGGAGAAGATGGAACACAGGACGCGGATTGCAGAGGGTATCGAGCATACCGTGGCCGATATCCAGGGTGCGGTCCAGGTCGAGGAAGGGTTCGACGAAGAGTTTCGATCCCTTCACCAATGCAGCCGCCAAGAGGGCTTCTGCCGCAGCCGCGACGTTTCCAGCATCATCCTGTCCCGGCAGTTGGAAGAGGAAGTCGACTCGGTGCACGGCGTCCAGCTGCGGTCGACGTCTCAGCTCCAGGACGGAGGTCAGGGAACCGGGAGAGGAGTCCAGTCGGCACAATACCGAGTCTACCTGCGCGCCGTGGCTGACCAGCAGGGCATCCAACTCCGGTAGCTCTTCGACCCGGTAGCCTATACGCGTGCGCGGGTGCTGCTTGCCGGTCACGGTCTCGCCCGGTACCACCGCACACAAGCTCACCGCCGGCCGCGACTCGCCGGCCAGCCACGCCAGACACTCTTCGCTCGGCCGGGAGGACCCCGGGATCTGAATCTCCCAGCGGTCCACCTCCCCGGAGTGATCGTCGATTTGCCGGCACAGGGAAGTTGCGTCCGTCCACAGCTCGCCAATCTGCAAGCGCACGCCCTCCCGCCGCAGCAGCTGCAGCCGGCGGCGCTGGTCACCGCCGCGGAGATCGGAGCCAGGGGCTCGCACCTGGCCGACCCCCAGCTCCAGGCACGAAAGCAGGGGATAGTCGTTGCGCACGGGCTGCCGGATGACGGACGGGTAGGCCACCGGTACCTCGGCAACGGGGGCCAGCGGGTGCGCGAGGGATACCCCCAGCAGCCGCTCCCAGGCAGCCGGCACGCCCACCCCCCGCGGGAGCCCCTGGCGGGAGCCGGACAACGCGTTCGGCGTCGTCGCGTCGGCCGGCATCGTCGCGGCGCCCTGGTCACCGCCAACGAGGGCACCGCTGGAGGACGTCCCACCGATCGTCTTGTGGTTGCCCGATCCATGAGGTACCGGGGTGAGCAGCCGTTGGAACCCCGGCCGGAGCGTCTCCTCTGTCTCTCCGCAGGTGCGGATGAGATGCACGTCGATTCGGTCTTCCAGTACGCGGCAGAGGTAGAAACCCAGCCTGGCGGTGTCGTTCCGTCCCCGTTCGGGCGGAGCGGGGGCGGTGAAGAGGTGGCTGAAGCCCGGTCTGGTGAAGGAGGTGGACGGCATGATCCGGTAGCGACAGCCGTCGCCGGTGAGTCCCCCCTGTCTCCCGTGATTCCAGCCGCCGTCGATGCAGTCGTAGAAGGCGAAGTGGACGTGAGCGGCGAACAGG
>PBRM01000181.1 GCA_002725915.1 Gemmatimonadota bacterium | reverse complement strand
TCAAGGTGACCCCGCTGGTCCGCAATAGACCCCGCTGGCCCGCAATAAAAGATCCCTGGCACTACGGATGGAACAGAGGCACCGGCGCGCCAGGTTGGCGGCGGAGCCTAAGCCGCTACGGCGATCCGATGTTGATGTGGTTGCCGACCATCCCGGTGCGGCCGCGCTCGGTCCGGAGGTGTCCTTCACCGCCACTTCTTCTCCAGGGCTTTGAGTTTTTTCTTTGACAGGCCCCCCAACAGTGCCATCGCCGCCAGCAGCCGGGAGCGCGACATATCCACCTGAAGAAGGACGATAGATTCGTAAAGCGGCGGGCCAACGGGCTGTCCCATGATCGCCGAGAACATCGGCCTGGTCACATCCCGGATCGGCCATTCCCAAAAATCGGCGACGCGCTTCACCGCCTTCTCGATTTCCTTCCCGCTCCATGGATCCAGTTCCTCCAAGGCCCAAACCGCGGTCTGCAGCATGCCGACGGCGTCGGCGGCTTCCCGCTTTCCGGGCACCAGATCTTCCAGCGACGGGTTCACCTCCCGGGCGAAGAAGAAGGCGCATCGGGGCATGAAGTCTCCCAGTGTCGGCATGCGCTCTTGCATGAGGGGGATCATGCCGCTGATGAACTCGTCGTTGAGCAGCCAGCTCTTCATCTCCCCCAGCAGCGCCTCCGGGGTCAGGTCCTCGCGGATGTACCTGCCATTGAGCCAGCTGAGTTTGTCGAGATCGAAGACCGACCCACCCAGATTGACGCGGCCGAGGTCGAAGCGATCCACCAGCTGCTGGAAGCTGAACTTCTCCTCCTCACCGTCGGGCGGATAAGCCATAAGGGCCAGGTAGTTGAGCATCGGGGCCGGCAGGAAGCCCGCTCTCCGGTAGTAGTCGATGGAGGTTGGATTGCGGCGTTTGGACATCTTGCTGCGATCCGGGTTAAGCAGCAGGGGCAGATGGGTGTACCGCGGCGGATCCCACCCCAGCTGCTGGTATAGCAGCAGGTGCTTGGGGGTCGAGGAGATCCACTCCTCCCCCCGAATAACGTTGTCTACGCCCATGAGGTGGTCGTCGACGACCACGGCCAGATGATAGGTGGGGAATCCGTCTGACTTGAGAATGATCTGATCGTCGATAGTGGCGTATTCAAAGGGGATTTCCCCCCGCAGGCTGTCGGTGACGACACCGGTGCCCTCTCGGGGCATCTTCATGCGGATGACGTAGGAATCGGCAGTCTCTGCTCGCCCCCGGTTCTGGCTGGCAGACCGCTCGCGCTCAGCGTAGTAAGGGGGTGGGTCGCCCTGACCCCGGCGGCTGCGCCAAGCGGCCAACTCCTCAGGGGTGGTGAAGGAGTAGTAGGCGTGCCCGGCCTCCACCAGCTGGAGGGCGTATTTCTCGTATTGGTCCAGGCGCTCACTCTGCCGATATGGAGCTGCCGGCCCACCGACGTCCGGGCCCTCGTCCCAGGCGAGGCCCAGCCACTTCAGGGCCGAGAGCAGCCGGTCCTCGTGATGGCGCCGGGAGCGGGTCTGATCGGTGTCCTCGATGCGCAGAATCACCTTCCCACCCTGGGCCCGCGCATAGGCAATGTTGAAGAGCGCGATGTAGGCGGTGCCGACGTGGGGGGCACCGGTTGGCGAGGGGGCGATGCGTACACAGACGTCAGCCATAGTTGCGAGCGATGTGTTGCGAGAGCGGGTTTCAGGGCCGAATCAGTGGCAGTAAGATAGGCGCTCCACCCGGCCGCGCAATTGGCGCTCAGCGAACTCCCGGTTTGCTGCAATTCGAGTCTAAGGTTACCTTATATCCCAAACCCCCCGCAGGTTATCCCCGGTTTCCTCCGCAACCGTACGCACTATAGCACCAGGCGAGACGGATCGGCGCCTCCGGCAAGGCAAAAGCGCACTTTGCCGCCAAGGGCGGGACCCGGCTGAATCGCTGTGGAATCACCGCCGCATGCAGCGGCGCAATTTCTATCTGTGTCTTAGGAGCAAAACCAATAGATGAAGTTCTCTGAATTAGATCTGAAATCCAAAATATACGAAGCTCTACAGCGAATGGGGTACGAGGATATGACCCCGATTCAGGAGGAGTCCATTCCCCACATTGTCAGGGGAGCCGATCTCATGGGATTGGCGGAGACGGGCTCTGGCAAGACAGCGGCTTGCGGCGTGCCGCTGGTCAACTCCACCGATGTGGATACCAAAGCCATCCAGCACCTCATCCTGGTCCCGACTCGCGAGCTCGCCCTTCAGTATGTGCAGGAGGTCGACGACCTAGCCGGTGACTCAGGAGTCGTTCCCTTTGCGGTTTACGGCGGCTTCGACATCTCCATCCAGAAAGCCAAGCTCAATCACTGCGTTCACATTCTCGTGGCCACGCCAGGTCGCCTGATAGATTTGATCTGGAACACCAAGCTGGATCTGACACAGGTTCGCACCGTGGTGCTGGACGAGGCGGACGAGATGCTGAAGATGGGTTTCATAGAGGATGTGGACTGGATCCTGTCCTGTATGCTCCAGGAGCACCAGACTCTCCTGTGGTCGGCTACCATGCCCCGCGAGATAGACGGACTCGCGAAGAAATACCTGAAGGATCCCGTTCGCATCGAGCTCAACCGCCACCAGCGGGCACCTCAATCTCTGCAACATCACTTCCTCCACACTGGCCGCGACAGAATGAAGGCGCTGACCGGCTATTTGGAGGAACACAACGTTAAGCAGGCCATCATCTTCTGCAATTCCAGAGATAAGGCATCCGAACTGCACCGCGCGCTGAGGTCCCACGTCACCTCGCTGGAGTCCATCCACGGCGGTCTGGATCAGGGCAAGCGGACCTCTATTTTCAGAGGCTTCAAAGAGATGAAAATCAAGTACATGGTCGCCACCGACGTGGCTGGTCGTGGGCTCGATTTTTCTCACGTCAGCCACGTCATCAACTACGACCTCCCGTTCAACTCCGAGATATACACCCATCGCACCGGCCGCGCCGGCCGCATGGGTCGAACCGGAATCGCCCTGACCCTGGTGTCTGACCGGGATCTGGGATCCTTGAAGGAGATCCTTCGGAAGAACTCCATCGAGCCGCAGTGGCAGGGCCCCAAGCCCGATCTGGACAACGTCAGTCGAAGTCGGCGAGGAGGTAACCGTTCCCACGGTCGAGGCGGTAGCAAGTCTGGCTCCTCCCGACAAGGCCGCCGGCGCGGTGCGTCCTCCAAGAGCACGCCCGCCGCTGCTTGACAAAGTGCACAAAAAAGCAGTACACTAAACTCCTCCTCTGTTCCTATCTTGAGTCAATTGTGCTATCTTGACCGAGGGTAGAACTCCCGATTCGTCGTCTGTAGGTACAAGCACGGCCGTCCCTCCCCTGTTTCGTTTTCATCTTCCCAGTCCGAAGGCGGCTCCACTCTCTCCGGGAGTTGTTCGAGTCCGAAAGGGATTGACTGCCACAGGTGTGGTCCCTCCCGCGGCAGGCGTACGATCAGGCGCTTCTCAACGATCAGGCTTACTCAATCAGGCCTCTGAGGAACACGAGGCGGAATTCCAATACGGGTCCAAGAGCCGCAGGCTGCCGATGGCCCTCAACCCAGATGGTTGAACCGATGCTGACGATCCGACTATGAATACGGCAACCACACCCTCACCGACTGACATCCTCGTCAACGGCAAGCCCGGCGGCGGCAAATCGAACGGGAAGGCCGCTACCAACGGGCGGAACGGCTCCCGCTCTACCGGCAAGCCGGGCGGGAAGAATGGGCCGACAGCGGCAGTGGACGGAGCCGCCTACGACGACAGCAAGATCAAAACCCTCAGCTCCCTCGAGCACATCCGCCTCAGAACGGGGATGTATATCGGCCGCCTGGGCGACGGCTCCGATCTGGACGACGGCATCTATATCCTTCTCAAGGAAGTCGTCGACAACGCCGTGGACGAATTCATCATGGGCTTCGGCAAGAAGATCGAGGTCCAGATCGAGGGTCAGCAGGTGCGGGTCAGGGATTTCGGCCGCGGCATACCACTGGGCAAGGTGGTGGAGTGCGTCTCGGTCATCAACACGGGGGCCAAGTACAACAACGAGGTTTTCCAGTTCAGCGTCGGCCTCAACGGAGTAGGCACGAAGGCCGTCAATGCCCTGTCGGAGAGTTTTCGCGTCGTCTCCTACCGCGAAGGCAGGTATTCGGAGGCCACCTTCGAACGCGGTCACAAGGTGCGGGAGACGAAGAGGGGGAAGGCACCAGGTGAGCCCGACGGAACGCTGGTGGAGTTCGTGCCCGACGAGGAGATGTTTGACCAGTTTGCCTACAATCTGGAGTACGTCGAGCAACGGATACTCAACTACGCCTGCCTGAACAGCGGTCTGCAGCTGTTCCTCAACGGCACCCGGTTCGAGTCCAAAGACGGGCTGCTCGACCTGTTGCGCCGTGAGGTGGGAGAGGAGGTGGCCTACGAGCCTTGCCACTATAAAACGATCCAGCTGGAGTTCGCCTTCACCCATACGGAAGGCTACGGCGAGACCTACCGGTCCTTCGTCAACGGGCAGCACACCAACGACGGTGGCACCCATCTGAGCGCTTTCCGCGAAGGGGTGCTGAAGGGGGTCAACGAGTTCTACCGGAAGAACTACGGTGGCGTGGATGTGCGCGAGGGCATGGCCGGCGCCGTGGCGGTGAAGCTTCAGGATCCTGTGTTTGAGTCGCAGACCAAGAACAAACTCGGCAACACCGATGTCCGCGGTTGGATCGCCAACGCCGTCAAGGCCGGGGTCGTCGATTTTCTCCACAAGAATAGAGAGGCGGCGCAGAAGCTGGAGTCGCGGATTCTGCACAACGAGAAGCTGCGCAAGGAGCTCAGCGCCGTTAAGAAAGAGGCGAAGGAAGCCGCCCGCAGGATTTCGATCAAGAATCCGAATCTCAGGGACTGCAAGTATCACTTCGGCCACAAAAAGCACGGCGACGACTCCACTGTCTTTCTTACCGAAGGACAGTCGGCGGCAGGGTCCATCGTCTCCTCGAGAGATCCCAACACACAGGCGATCTTCACCCTGAAGGGGAAGCCTCAGAACATGTTCGGGCGCAAGATGGCGGACATGTACAAGAACGAGGAGCTCTTCAACATGATGATGGCCCTCGGGATCGAGGACGGCATCGAGGGGCTGCGCTACAACCGCGTCATTATCGCCACCGATGCGGACTGGGATGGTTTCCACATCCGCAATCTGGTCATGACTTTTTTCCTCAGCTTTTTCGAAGAACTGGTGTCAGCGGGGCATCTCTACATCCTCGAGACGCCATTGTTCCGGGTGCGGAACAAAAAGGAGACCAGGTACTGCTTCAGCGACAAGGAGCGCGATGCGGCGGTGAAAGCGCTCAGCCAGGCGGAGGTGACGCGTTTCAAGGGACTGGGGGAGATTTCGCCCAAGGAGTTCGGTCAGTTCATCGGCGACGACATGCGCCTGATCAAGGTGAGCGTCAAGTCGATGTCGACCATTCCGAGTACGCTTGAGTTCTTTATGGGGAAGAATACGCCGGAGCGTCGCAATTATATCATGGAGAATCTGGTGTAGGGGCGCCCGCCCCTAACCGAGACTCTCCACTTGGGGACCGAAAGTCCGCCGAGATCCGCCCTTGGCGGACACGAAAATAAACCTCCCATCCCATGGGCAGGCAGCTTTGGGCATGCACTGGGGAAACCCTCCTGCCTATGACAGGCTATCCGGAGGCGCATGACCAAGAAGAGCCGACTGCAGCGCTTCACCAACCTGTTGACTCCCATGCTTTCTCCACCCTCGTTTAGCTGAGAGGATCCATGGCTTACACAGACAGTTTGTACAAGACCAATTACCTGGAGTATGCGTCGTATGTGATCAAGGATCGGGCTATTCCACATCTCGATGACGGGCTGAAGCCGGTGCAGCGGCGTATTCTGCACTCGCTTTTTGAGATAGATGACGGCAATTTTCACAAGGTGGCCAATGTGGTGGGGAATACGATGAAGTTCCATCCACATGGCGATGCTTCCATCTACTCGGCTCTCATTGTGCTGGCCAACAAGGATCTCCTCATCGAACGGCAGGGGAACTTCGGAAATATCTATACCGGCGACATGGCCTCGGCCGCGCGCTATATCGAGTGTCGGCTGTCGGCCTTGGCCAGGGACGTGCTCTTCAACTCGGAGATCACCGAATTCAACGAGTCGTACGATGGCCGCAATAGAGAACCGGTTATCCTGCCAGCGAAAATCCCCGTTCTGCTCACCCAGGGAGCTGAGGGCATCGCCGTCGGGATGGCCACCCGCATCCTCCCCCACAATCTGATCGAGCTGCTCGAGGCGCAGGTCGCCTATATGAAGGACATCGAGGTCACGGTCTTTCCCGATTTTCCCACTGGTGGCCTGGTGGATGTGTCAGGATACGACGACGGCAACGGCACGGTGCTGATCCGGGCGCGAATAGATGCCTCCGACCCGAAGCGGATCGTGATCCGCGAGATCCCCTACGGCTCCACTACCGAAACTCTGATCGCCTCCATAGAGGACGCTGCCCGCAAGAACAAGGTCAAGGTAGCCAGTATCCACGATTTCACCGCCGAGAAGGTGGAGATCGAGGTCAAGCTCCAGCGTGGTGTGTATGCCGAGGAGGTAGTGGATGCCCTCTACGCATTTACCGACTGTGAGGTTTCGGTGTCGGCGAACCTGACGGTCATTGACGCGGACAGGCCGCGGGTCGTGTCCGTTACCGAGGTCCTGGAGCGCGGCGTCGATCGCCTGGTGGACATCCTGAAGGCTGAATTCCGCGTCGAGCAGGGCCATCTGGAGCGCAGGCTTCACGCCCGGACACTGGAGCGGATATTCATCGAGAACCGGATCTACAAGGAGATCGAGGCGCAGGGGACTTCCGACGGGGTAGTGCAGTCCGTGTTCGACGGTTTGGCGCCCCACCAGTCGGAAATCAAGCGCGAGGTGACACCTGAGGATGTGGACACGCTGCTGAAGATCCCCATCCGGAGGATCTCTCTCTATGACATCAACCGCGCCAAGAAAGAGATGACGGGAATCAGGCGCCGCTTGAAGGAGATCGCCCGCGATCTGGCCGCTATCGTCCCCTACGCAATCGGCTTCCTGGAGAACCTGATCGAAAAGCACCGTCAGGATTTTCCGCGTCGAACCGCTGTCGTCTCCATCAACAAGACCGACGTGCGCGAGGCGGCCAGGCGAGATCTGCGATTCGCCTACGACAAGGCCACCGGTTACCTCGGCTACGAAGTGGCCGGCGCCGAGATCCTCAGGGTGTCCAACTATGACAGGGTGTTGGTCATTCGACAGGACGGCACCTACTCAGTCGTCGATGCCCCCGACAAGCTGTTCGTGGGCAAGGGCATGCTCTACTGCGGACTGGTCGACAAGGACGTGGTATTCACCGTCCTCTACCGGGACGCCAAGGGATTGCCGTACATCAAGCGGAGCCACATCGACCGCTTTATCCTGAACAGGGCCTACGGGCTTGTTCCCGACGGCTGCAAGCTGCTGAAGCTGACTACCGAGACCGATCGCAAGATATCGCTCGACTACAAACCCAAGGCGCGCTTGCGGGTGCTGCACGAGGAGTTCGATATCTCCGACTATCCGGTTCGAGGGGTAAAGGCGGGCGGCATCCGGCTGGCGCCGAGGGAGCTGAAGAGCGGCAAGATCGTGTGAGGAGGCGGCTGCCGAAAGGAAGATGGAAAGCGAGCGATGCGATGAATTGGGACCTGACGAGCTACTTTTCCGGTTTCGACAGTGCCGATGTGGCCCAATTCAAGGCCTCTCTGGAGAGCGAGATCGCCGGCCTCCAGAGTCGATGTGCACAGATTACCCCCATAGGCGCCGACACCGCCGGATCGTGGGAGGAGATCTTCCTCGAGGTGGAGGTTGTGTGGCAGAGAATGTCCCACCTGGGTTCATATCTGGGATGTCTGACAGCCGCAGATTCGGCGAACGAGGCGTACAAAGCCGCGGAAGCGGCTTTCGCAACGGTGAGTGCAGAGGCCGAGACGCTGGAAGTGGACTTGAAGCGCGGACTCCGAGAGGCGTCAGACGCCGACTTCAGCGCCTTTGCTCAGCGGCCTGCGTTGGCCGAGTGCGGGCACTACCTGAGCCGTCTGCGCGAAGAAGCACAACGCACCATGAGTCCGGAGGAGGAGCGGCTGGCGGCGGCATTGGGAGTGGACGGCATCAACGCCTGGGGCAGGCTCTACACCACGCTGTCGGGAAAGCTGGAATTCGACATGGTCTATGCGGACGGCAGGCGGGAGAAGCTGCCGATGGCGCAGCGCCGCTCGCTAATGGCCAATCCCGATCGCGCCGTGCGCAGAGCCGCCTTCGAGGGGGGCAACGCGGCCTGGGCGCAGGTGGAGGATGTGGCCGCCGCGGCCATCAACGCCATTGCGGGGACCCGTCTCACGCTCAACGAGCGCAGGGGCGTCGATCACTTCCTCGATGTCGCCATCTTCCAGGCCTCAACGACGCGCCGCTCGCTGGATGCCATGTTCGAGGCGATCTTCGATTCGCTGGAGCTGCCGCGGCGGATCCTGCGGCTGAAGGCACAGGCCATGAAAACTAGCGGTGTGTCCTGGTACGACCTGGAGGCGCCGCTACCCGGGCTCGGTGACAATGAGGAGGTCATCGACTGGCCGCGGGCAAAGGAGATCGTCCAAACCGCTTTCAGCCGCTCCTATCCCAGACTGGGCTCTTTCGTGCAGAGCGTGTGTGACCGCAACTGGATCGACTGGGAGCCGCGAGCCAACAAGCGGCCCGGCGCTTTCTGCACCGGTTCTCTGCTGACCCGAGAGTCTCGTATCTTCATGACCTACAACGGCACCATGGGCGATGTTCGCACTCTTGCCCACGAAGCGGGGCACGCCTTTCACAGCTACATCCTCAAGGACATGCGCGCCTACGGACACTTCTACCCGATGACCCTGGCCGAATCGGCCTCCACCTTCGGCGAGATGATCCTCACCGAGGGGATTCTGGCGGATGCCGCTGTCGGCGCCGCGGACAAGCTGAGCGCTTTGGACTCGGCCACGGCACAGGGAGCGGTGTTCCTCATGGATATCCCCATGCGCTACGAGTTCGAAAAGGCCTTCCACGAGGAGCGCAGCGACGGGGAGGTGGAGGTTAGCCGCCTCGAGGAACTCATGACCCAGACCCAACGGCGCATCTTCGGCGACGTTCTCGACGAGGGAGGCGAGGACCCCTACTTCTGGGCCTCGAAGCTGCACTTCTACATCACCGGAGTGACCTTCTACAATTTCCCTTACACCTTCGGTTTTCTCTTGAGCCGGGGGCTCTTCGCCGAATTCAAGGAGAGAGGCTCCGGCTTTCTACCCCACTACGAGGAATTCCTGCGCCTCTCCGGCAGTGCCACCAGCGAGCAGCTGGCGCGGCGCATTTTGGGCTGCGATCTGGAGTCCCCCGAGTTCTGGAAAAGCGCGATCGAGACCCTGCGCCAGCCGGTCGAACGGTTGGAGACATTGCTGCTCCACCGACTCGAACCCGATGGCGTCGGCGGTGACGAAGAAGAAGGATAGCCAACATGTACACCCGACGTGCTCTACTTGCGGCATGTATCATACTGCTGGCCTGTCACGGACCGCGTCAGGCGACTGTCGTCCCGGCGCCGAGCCAGCCAGAGGGGGCCGCGACAGCGGCGGATTCTCAACCGCTACCGGTGGACGCGGCCATCGACGCGAACCCCGCCCTGCCCGGGTTCGACGAGACCGGCTCCGACCGCGAGGCGATCGAAATCGCCGACGGGGTCATGGAGCGGCTCGGCGGGAGGCGCAACTGGGACAACACGCGATACATAACCTGGCGGTTCTTCGGCAGGAGGCTGCTCGTGTGGGACAAGTGGACAGGGAATATCCGTTTTGAGAGCAAAGGACTGGTGGTGCTCATGAACATTAACTCCCAGGAGGGCCGCGCCTGGGATGAGGGGGTGGAGGTGGCTGATCCCGACACCCTGTCGGACAGGCTGCGCTCCGGGTACCGGGCCTGGATCAACGACACGTACTGGCTCGTCATGCCCTACAAGCTGAAAGATTCGGGTGTCACGCTGCGCTACAAGGAGCGGGGAATGACGGAGGACGGGATTCCCGCCGACGTCTTGGAGCTCACTTTCACGGCAGTTGGTATCACCCCCCAGAATAAGTACGACGTCTACGTTGATGTGCACGAGCGCCTGGTGCGACAATGGGCATTTTACCGAGATGCGGCCGATGAGGAACCCGCCTTTGTCGATCCCTGGAAGAACTGGAAGCAGTACGGGAGGATCTGGCTGGCCGATGGCCACGGCAGAAATTCTCACACGGACGTCGCCGTCTTCGATGACTTGCCCGCCGTGGTATTCGAGAGTCCGGAGGTGGTGGATATGATGTCTCTGACGAGATAGAAGAAACTCTTCCGCACTGGGCGTGGCTAAACTAAAGTCGCATCGGCCGACGCCGCTCGTAGGGATAAGTCGACTTGCGCCGATGGTCTCGAGATGCCTCAGTGCACATAAATCTTCTCCCGTCCTCTCCCCAGCTCCCACCCCCCTCTTTCCGACTTTCGTCCTGAGGAAGAGGAGGGGACGCGAGTCACCGAAGCCCTGCCCTCGCCGCGGCCCCCCGAGGATGGAGAGGAACGTCCAGCAGCTGACCACAGGGCGCGTTCGACGGTACTCCCCTAATCTGCCTGGTTCGTGTGACGCCGGATGGTAACGGTTTAGGCGGCCTGCTGTTGTGGAGTGTCCGGCTCGTTCTCTAGGCGGGACAGCCAGTAGCCGACGTCGAAGTCCTCGTCGCCGGTGAGGAAGCGCCAGAACTTAATGCGGTTGACGACTTCCAGTCTGGACTCGTTGCCGTACCACTCGTGGTTGGTGCCGAGGATGCCGGATATCTTTGGATCGCCCAGGTCTTCCGTATTCCACAGCCGCAACTGTCGCGCCGTGGGGTTGAGTCTGAGCTTGAACATGTAGCGGCGCTGGTCGGTGCGGTTGGGTTGGGCGCAGTGCCAGATGCCGTGATGGGCGACCATGACCGTCCCCGCCTTACAGACCATGGGAAGCTGACCCCTGAAATTCTGGTAGCGGCCGATGTCGGACTCGCTGATGCGGCGAAAATGGCTACCCGGAAGAATCATCGTGCCACCCATCTCCCGGGGCGTCTCGTGGGAGAAGTAGAAGAACTGGATGTCGAAGTGCTGGCGGATGTCGATGATGGCGTCGGCGTGCCAGGCCTGCCCCTGGAGGTGGTTGGCTCCCACGGTGTGGACAGCGTGGTGGTCGTAGAGCGGATCGGTTCCCACCAGACTGTTCTTGATGCCCTGGATCGCGGGAAGTCGAAAGACCTCACCCAGAGGCGTATCCGTCCACATTGAGGAGAGCGGGGTTCCCGCGGGCGGGCGTTCCACCTCGTTGGCGACCATCTGCTCATAGGCGGCCTCGTTCAACTCTCTAGGCACCAGTTCGTCGAAGCGGAGAAAGCCATCGGCGGCAAAGCGAGCCATCTGCAAGCTGTCCAGCAGGTGATCGGGTTCAGGCATCGAGTTCCTCCAGTTTTTCCAGGATGTATTCGTATTTGAGGTAGGCGGTGTTGTATTCCATACCCGGGTAGGATGGGAGCTGCTGCGGGAACTGGATGACGCGCCATCCCTCCCGCATGGCCGCGACAACGGAGTCGTACGGAGGAGCGTCGCTGTCACCGGAGGTGTGTTTCTCTGTGCTGGTGCCGTCGTACTCGGACCAGGACACGACGCGGCTGTTGAGATCGGGTGAGTGGGCGTAGAGGACGAGCAACTTCTGTCGCTGAGCCATAAGGAAATCTCCTCCAGCCCAATATACGACACCACATCCACCCGGCAAGCCAGGTGGATTGCCGGCTGCGTCCGGGGCGGACGAATGCGTCCTAACGCCTGTCGGGGCGGATCGCCACGCAGAAGATGGCCACGAGACCGGCTATCGGCAGGACCAGGAATAGAGAACTCATGGGGTCTCCGAGGTTGATGGAGCGACGAGATCGTTTAAGAGGATAGAATCAAGGTTCCACTTTCCGGGGAGGGGGAAAACTGTTCCGCTACCAGGGAACAGGTTGCAGTCGAACTGCAGGGGAGGGGAGCGTGGTTCGACCCTAAACAGCAACTACCGTACCAGAGCCTCACGAGGCGACGCACCCCGTTACAGCCGGAAAGAGACGCAGAAGGGCTCTCCGCTCCTCTCCTCTTGTAATACGACCGGCCTGTCGGTGGCGAGGGCATCCACTCAAGCCTGGAGCTCGACTAGTGATAGGATGGGCACGCCGTTCAACTTAGAGCAGGTCTCCGGGTTCGAAACCGACTCGCCAATGGGAGCGCCGGGCGCGCGCGGCCACCACAACCGTTGCCTTCTTGCGAGGGCGCGGCATCAGGGCTGCATGCGTGACAGTCCAGTGGGCGTGTCAGACCGCGCCGCCGCAATCGGCTCAATCAGTACTCACCAGTACCAGCCGCAAGCCGCCGAGTCGCACTCGCACGCCGTCGAGCCCCTCAACCAGCGCCGCTACCTCGGCGCGCACCGCGGCGATTTCTTCTTCGCCGACCGCCGCATTGACCCGCGCCAGGTCGACGAGGCGCAGCACAGCGGGCTCCAATGCGTCCCGCACCCGCCGGCGCGCCGCTGCAGCGATCTCCGTCCCGCGGTCGATAGCTAGATCGCGCGCCTTCTCCAGCAGGTCAGGCAACAACGCGCCCACCTGCGGGAGTTGCAGTACGGAACTGTCCACCGCTTCGAGCCGGTGGCGCAGGTCGGTCGTCGCCACGGCCTCTTCACCCCTCATGTCGACGACGACGCGAATCGGCGTGGGGGGGAGAAAGCGGTCGGCGCGAAGATGTTCGGCAAGCGTTGTTTCGGCCACGTACAGCGCTTCGAGCAACAAACCGGGGGCGGGACCGGTGAGTTTGGCGACGCTCGCATTACCGGTCTCGTGCGCCAGCAGCGTATCGATGGTATCGCGAACCATGGGGTGATCCCAGGTCAGCAGGACGCGCTCGGGATGGGAGAGAGCCGTAGCGCGGTCGAAGGTCACGCCCATCTCGTCGCCGATAAAGCCGGGAAAGGGGAGATGGTAGTCCATGCCCGCGCGCACGGCGTAGCTACGCAAGCCTATGACTTCGACATCGAGACCACCGCGCTCGAAGGCATCGACCATGAAGGACTCGAGCTCGTCGCCGTTCTCTACTTCGGAGATCGTTCGTCGCAGCTGGTGCGCGGCGTCGACATCGAACGAGGTCAGCTCGAGCAAGCGGTCTCGGCCGGTTTCCAACTCTTCGACAATCTCTTCGTTGCGCCTCCTGCCGCGCTCAATCAGCTGGTTGATCTCCGCCTCATCCGGGGCCAGCAGGGCCTCGATCAGATCGGCGCCAAACTCGCGTTCGATAGCCTGCGATCCGTGCCAGGGGCGGTCGAATACCCGCATCGCTTCGGAGTGCCAGCGCCGCAGGCGAGCCTGGGGTGTCCCCGCAACCACGACGGGATAGATGTGCACTTCGTCTCCCTGGCCGATGCGGTCGATGCGGCCGATCGCCTGTTCGAGCCGATCAGCACTCAGCGGCAAGTCGAAAAGCACAAGATGCCGGGCCACCTGAAAATTGCGCCCCTCGGCGCCGATGGCGGAACTGATGACGACCTGCGCCCCCTCATCATCGAGAAACCACGCCGCCTGTCGATCACGCTCGATCGCACCCATGGCCTCGTGAAAACGCGCGATCCTGCGTCTGGGTGTTTCCAAAGCGTGGGAGAAGGCCTCGACCTTGGCGCGGTTCGAGCACAGTACAAGTACTTTCTCACCCGCATGCGCCTTCAGAAACTCGGCGAGCCAGGCGGTGCGCAAATCCTTATTGACGCTAAACTGAAAGTCCTCGTCGCAGCCGATGTCAGCGAGGAATTCGCGACGCAAGCGCTCGTGATCGCCGCCGTCCAACTCGACCGGTTGTGGCACGCGGCGGGGAAAGCCGGAGATGCGCGCCCGCACATTGCGAAACATCACCCGGCCAAGACCGTGCAGGTCGAGCAGGCGTGCAAGCAGCAGGCGTCGGGTCTGGCGATCGTCTGACGCCAAGACTTCGTCGAGGTCGTTGTCGGCCAGTCGCTGTTGCAGCAGGGCGCGGTCGTCAGCGTCGAGGGGCTGGTCTCGCTGCAAGCGTTCAGCTACAGTCGCAAGCTCGCGATAGTAGTTCGACTCTTTGTAGTAGGCATCGATATCGTGGAACCGCGCCGGATCGAGCAGCGCGAGTCGGTGGAAGTGCGCCTCTTCCCCGTCGCGGTCGGGCGTCGCGCTCAGCATTACCACATGCTCCGTCTGCGCGGCGAGCCGGGCTACGAGGGCAAACTCAGCGTTGCCTGGTTGCAGGTGATGGGCCTCGTCGACGATGACGATATCCCACGAGACCTGCGCAAAAGATTCGCCGACATCAAGTCCGAGGGGGCAGACGAACAACTGCGCCCCGAGCAACTGTTCGGGCAGGTCTTCGCTCTTGACGTCGACGGTGCCCCCGCCATGGGTGTCCTGCCCCATGACGCTCAGGACCAGGTTGAAGCGCAGATAAGCCTCGGCCAACCACTGGTGCACCAGGGCCGGCGGTACTAAGATGAGCGCATTCTCAACGCGCCCGGTCAGCAACAGGCGGTGGAGGATCAACAGCGCTTCGATGGTCTTGCCGAGGCCGACTTCGTCGGCGAGCAGAATGCGAATCCGGTGACGTTCGCAAACATCGCGGGCGATCGACAACTGGTGATCGAAGAGACGAATGCGGCCACCGAGAAAGCCGCGCGCCGGCGACGCCAGCATGTGGTGGCGGATGACGAGGGCGTCGTGGCGCAAGTCGAAGAGGCGAAAATCGTCGACCTGGCCACTGCGCATGCGGTTCTCGGGGGTGAGCACATCTAACTCGGCATCCAGGTCGGACTCACACATTTCTCGACCTTCGCCGCGGTAGATCAGCAGCGCATCAATCTCGACAGCTTCTTCGATGCGAAAGCTGATGCCTTCTCGGCTACGCGCCTGCTGGCCTGCGCTCAGGCGCGCGCGAGCCAATGGGGGATCACCGGTGCTGTAGCGGCGCACGACATCGCGCGCGGGAAAGGCGATAACGACCTGACGACCTTCGACGGCTTCGACGAGGCCTAGGCCAAGCTCGGGTTCAGTCAGGCTGTGCCAGCGTTGGCCGAGAGAAAAATCCAATGGGGTCAATGGGGTCTCCCTGGTGCATTCGCAACAGATCAATGCGCTAACGATCAGCACCTCAAACCTGGCTGTGGGTGCGGCCACATCTACCGGCAGGACTTCAGGGAGAACGCTATCGGCAGGCTCTGGGGCGGCGGCCCCGAGCGGGGGTACTTTTCGGCAACTAAGGCGATCCCGTTAGCCCGTTCGTGAGGCCGTCTTCCTTCGGACCCAGGCAATCAACAGGTGGACCGGCCAACGCCTGGAAGACGGGGCGACTGTCAGCCTGACAGGAGCCGCTGAACATCGCCATGTCCAATTCGGTCGGTGCTGCAGACCGGATACCAGAACTCGCATGTCCTCACCTCCAGGCGAGCCACTGGTCGGCAAGGCCATCGGGTTCGGCATCGGGCTCACGGCGTCCATCTGCTGACCATGGAATCCGTGCTCGAGGGAGTCCTCCTGCTGAACGAAGACATATACAGATTCGGGCCGCCCGGTTCTAGCGTCTGAACTGGTGCGGTGGAACGAAATCCGCTAGCGGTCAGCCGCCGAGGCAACCCGGCCAGGGCACCCGTTATAGCAACGGACCGCCCCGCTGCACGGTGACACGGTGTAATCAGGCCTTGCTCGCCGCCGCCCACAGCACGGCGTTCTCGATCAGCCGCAGGAAATCCAGCTCCCAGAAGTCCTTCTGGTGTCCAAGCGAGGTGTAGAAAACGCGACCGCCGCCGTCAGTGCGGGTCCAGGCGACGGGCTCGAAGTGCTCCTCCGTGCGGCCCGTCAGGAGGAGCGAGGCGCTCGCGGATATAGGGGTGTTTCGGTAGAGACTCCCATGCGACCCGAAGGGGAGGACCTCGGTGAGGATGGGGTGCTCCCGGGCACCTTCAGCGATTTCGACGCGGGCGGTCATGCCGCTGCCGTAATGTCCGTCGTAGTTGCCACCGAGCACTTCACCGTCGAAAGGGAGCCAGTTCTGGTAGGCGTGGCTGGCGGTGCGGATTCCAACGACGGCACCCCCCCGGTCACAGTACGACTTGAAGCGCTCCAGCTCGGCCCCGTCGGTGTTGAGCCGGCGGGTGAAGACCAGGAGCACGTCGGTCTCCTCCTCCAGCAGCTCGAGCGACGGATTGTCATCCTCGGACTGGTAGGCGATAAGGGTGGCGTCCACAGCGGGGGCGTTCTCTTTCAAGTACCCCAGCAGAACGGTGAGAGAGTCCTCCGAGTCGTATTCGAAGGAGCCGGAGAGCATGGTGAGGGCGATGCGCTCGTTTTCGGACGTCATGTCGTGACGCTCCTGGTCGATCGAGGAATCCTCCGCCATCTGGAAACCGGCCACCTGGTGGGCCAGCCGAGGGCATCGACAGGCGCTATCAGGCGGGTCGAGGGCCTGCGAGGCAGTCGGCAGGAACAAGGCGGGGAAATATAGGGATCGGTGGGAAAATTGCACCATAGATGGCTTGCCCACCCTCGGCATCAGCCGTACCGTTCTGACCGCCCGCAGGAGAGATGCGACCTCGAGCAGGCGCCGAGTAGATTACACCGAGGAGAGAGAGATGCAGGACAAGCGGTACGCTGTTCGCGCTGCCCGCTGCCGACACACAGCCGCCAACGAGGAGGTGTACGAAACCTTGCGGCGGATTACCGACCCGTTGACCAGGTCCTGGGAGAAGCTGGCCAAGGCGAACAGGATAGCGATCAAGTTCAACATGATGATGGAGCCGAACCGCATCCACTACTTCGCGGGCCGTCGCCGCGAGCTCGTCGACGACGCCGTGGCCCGAGCCGTCCTCCGCCTGCTTCGGGAGCGGACGTCGGCGAGACTGGTAGCGGTCGATTCCTACGGCCGTTCGCAGCCGGGAGTGACCGATGCCAAGCTGAATTACATGCCGCTCCTGGACGAGTTCGAGGTGGGCTACGCCGAGTCGAACCTGCCGC
>PBRM01000180.1 GCA_002725915.1 Gemmatimonadota bacterium | reverse complement strand
CTGCTGAAGGAGGGCAGAGTGGAAGCGATGGGGACGCTCGAAGAGCTGCTGGCTGCCAGTGAGGAGCTGCGGCACATATGGCGCGGCGATTCTGCCGTGGCGCCGCACACTTGATACCGCCGATCGAGGCTTTTCCGGCTCGAGCTGCCAGTCGAGCATTTGCGACCCGACCAAAACTGTAGCCCCTGGTAAACCGCTGACCGGCCTGACGGGTATAGGCGCTGGCGCTGTGCCGGGGGAAATTGGTAAAGACGCACGGGGTCCCCGCCTTGCAGACCAGGGTGACACATTTGGTCATGTCCCGGCCATGTCGCTTGGGGATGAGCCGCAGAGGGGCTTGATCCTGCTCGACATCTTACAGGTGGCTCCAGAAGCTCGTGGGGAAAACAGACCTGTTGCCCGCCTGGTCGTGAGGCGGCTTGTCCTGGACCTACTCCCACGTCGGCAAGACCCGCAGTGGCCTGCAATCTCGCAAGGATGTCGCCACGGATAAAATCCGGCACAATGATAAAACCTTCACGGTCGAGTTCCTCAAGGTGGTCGTCCTCAGTCTGCCAAAGCTCTTGGGTGTGCGTTCCAATAGCTAGGTTACCATGAGCTTCGCTTTCTCCAAGGTCAGATGGGACGCACTGATGCGCGGCCCGTTTTTCAGAACCCGCAGCGCTCCGCCGCCCGGAAGAAGGGCTCGGTGACGGAAAGTGCCCCGCGCAGGGGGAGGTCGCTGGTGAAGGGATGAGCACAGATGAGGCGGGCTCCAGCCTCGATGGCGCGGACCATGGCGTCCTCGATATCCTTCGGATCCTCCATCGACCCGCTACCCACCACCCTTCCCATGTGCAGGCCTCGCTGGGCAGCCGCCTTGAAGAGGTCGCTGACGGCATCCTCGACTTCGGGTAGCTCTCCCTCCCGAAGTATCGCGTCAAAGGGGCCGACGAATCCACACGCCCTGTTGCGGCCCTGTGACGCCATGAGATCCAGTATCCTATCGCGCATGCTGGTGTCGATGATGTATTCGGCAGTCTCGAACTGGATCCAGCCCTGGGTGTCCGTCTCCGCGCCCCGCAACGAGTCGGGGGTGAAGCAGTAGACCCGGTCCCCCGTGCGCACAGGGTAGCCGCCGCGATCGTCGGGTGTGGCTTGTCCCGGTGTCGGGAAATTGACGCAGCGAAAGAAGCGCTCCGCCTCTTCGTAGGTGGTGCCGTACGGTTTCATGGTGGCGCGGGCGCCGAGCTGAAACACATCTCCGTGTGAGCTGAAGGCCTCGCGGTGAAGCCGCTGCACCTGGAGCAGGCCCACTCGCCCCTGGGCGGCGTTCTGCTCGCCGCCGTACCAGCCCTCCCGCTGCCGGTGCTCGCCGTCGTTGACAATCCACGAGAACCCGGCCTTGGCCCAGGCGTGGGCCTCGTTTTCGCGAAACTGATACCACGGAATGTCGTTGAAGAGGCCCAACACGGGCGCCGCTTCCTCAACGGATGCGGCTCTGTCAAAGACCTCCTTCACCGAATTTCGGTTGGGGTTCATGGCCTGGGCATGGGCACGCCGGGCGAACTCCTCGGTCTCCAGCGGTCGACTTCCGCCTATGGCTTCAATTGCGGTCACGATACTCCTCCACGGTATTGTCGTTAGAAGGGACTTTCTGGCTTGCATCAATCAACTGTCTCGACGCCATACCTGCAGGATTTCCTGAGGCAGCAGCTGTCGCACTGCGGCTTCGGGCGGCAGTGTTCCACCGCGTGGCGCACGAACAGGGCGTGGTACTCGTTGAAGAGGTCGGCGTCGGCGGGCAGGGCTCTCGCGAATAGATCCTGCAGTTCGCCGTAACTGGCGGATACGGCGGCGAGACCGAGGCGGTGACAGATCCTGCGCGTGAAGGCATCGATGACGAAAAACGGATACTGAGCGGCGTACAGCAAGATCGAATCAGCCGTTTCCTGTCCGATCCCCTTCAGGGCGAGCAACTCCGGGCGCAATTCCGCCGGGGGCCTGCCGGTAAGAGCCGCGATACTTCCTCCGTACGCTTCGAGTACATACCCGGCCAGATCGTGAAGTCGCTGGGCCTTCTGGTTGAAGTAACGCGCCGGGCGAATGAGACCCGACAGCTGTTCGAGAGGGAGGTCGTGCAGCTCCCGCAGGTCCAGCGATCCGCTCGCGGAAAGCGCCTCAAGACATAGCTCTGCGTTGTGCCAGGTTGTGTTCTGAGTGAGCAGGGCGCCGACCATGATCTCCCAGCGCTCGCGTTGATTAAGCCGACGACTGGTGGCGCCGGGGCGGTACACGGGTGTGGTTTTCCCGGGGGGCGTCGTTGGCCACCAGCCCTGTGGGCCGTAGCTGGTGTACAGGTTCTGGTATATCGCCAGAAGTCGCTGTTTCAGGCGCATGTCGGATTGGCAGGTGGCTTGCCGGCGGCCGCCCGCTCAGGCCCACGCCCGGCACTGGATGCGTCGGCGGTAGAGTGCGGCAGCCCAGGCGGGCCGTCGCCGCCCAGGAGGCGACGGGTGCGCCGCGAGCCTTCGCCGACTAGCAGGAGGTACTGCGGCAGCCCCCCGACATCGTCAGCGGGCCCCGATGGACGGACTGCCAGCTGGAGATGGAACTGGCCTGTCTCGAGGCGGGCGCCCACATGTCCTGCGAGAAGCATCCAGATAGAAAGCTTCATCGGTCTATGTCACACTCATGCCGTCGGTGGCGCGTTGAGAGCCTGTGGAAAGCTCGAGATGGAAGTGCGCTCCACCTGGCGGCGGTCGTGCAGTCGCGCTCTTCCTCGTGCTCTTTGACGTATTCAGCCACTTCCTCATAGAGCGCCACCTCCAGCACCGTCGCGTCCTTCCCGGATGAGGTTCTCCAGATCAGACACCTGACTATGCCCTCCACCTCAACTGTCGTATATTCTCGCCCGAGCGTATTCTCTCTCCCTCCTTCTCGAGGGAGTTGGGGTGATGGGACATAATAAGGATATGCTCTCTTTCTTCTCCCTTCCAATACCTATCCACAACTTTCCAATATACCGGGAAGAAAGAATACACCTGCACGGAGTGGCCGCCGCGGATGGGAAGAAGCGCAAGTACATTGCGCGACTTTCAGTAATCTGGTCTCAAGCCTTCAATAGGCTCCTCATATCCGAACCCCTCGGCCGTTTCGGGTCCTATGGATCCAACGGCCAGGCTGGATGGGCTAAAGAAAATTGGTGGTCGAAATCGATAAGAAGGAGGTAGTCATGACTTCGGAGCGAGCGTACCGGGCCGTCGCGGTCGGGCGAACGGGAAAGGGCGGATACGGTCACGGCCTGCACCTCGCCTACGAGAACCTCGACAACGTCGAGATCACGGCGGTAGCGGATGAGGATGAGGAGGGGCGGCGGCAGGCCCAGGAGGAGACGGGTGCATCGCGAGCCTACGCCGACTACCAGGAGATGCTGCGGCAGGAGACACCCGACATCGTCAGCGTCGGGCCCCGGTGGACGGACTGCCACCTGGAGATGGTGCTGGCCTGTCTGGAGGCGGGCGCCCACGTGTACTGCGAGAAGCCGATGACGTCGAATCTGGCTGATGGCGACATCATCGTCGAGAGAGCGGCAGAGCTCGGGAAGAAGGTGGCGGTCTCACACCAGGGGGTATACCTGCCGGGGGTTCGACGCGTCAAGCAGCTTCTCGACGAGGGGCGCATCGGCCAGTTCCAGGCCATCTATGCCCACGGCAAGCAGGACCGCAGGGGGGGTGGGGAGGATATGATCGTCCTCGGGACCCACATCTTCAACACGATGCGTTTTCTGGCCGGCCCCGTCGGCTGGATGTCCGCACAGGTGACGGTGGAGGGACGGGAGCTCGTACCAGGGGATGTGCGAGAGCCCACGGAGCCGGTTGGACTGGTGGCGGGTGACTGTGTCAACTCCTACTTCTGCTTCGAGAGCGGAGTCTCCGGCTTCTTCGATTCGCGCAAAGATCAGGCCGGGGCGGGGAAACGCTTCGGTATGGAGGTCGTCGGCAGTGAAGGCGTGATCTCGATTCGAGGCGGCGTGGGCGACGATCTGATGTTATATCCGCACCCCGCCTTCCTCCCGTCCGACGAGAACCAGGGCTGGGAGAGGATCGAGGGAGTCTCGGGCGTCTCTCTCCACACCGGAAACCATCTGGCCATCGTCGATCTCATCGAGGCCATCGAGGGCGACCGCGAGCCCGTCTCCAGCGCCGCCGCTGCGGTCGCTGCTCTGGAGATGATCCTCGGGGCCTACGAATCACAGATCACGGGCAGCCGTGTCGCCATGCCCATGGCGAACCGCGAGCATCCCCTGACCGCGTGGAAGGCGTGAGGGGAGAGGAGACGGGAATATGCACCACCAGGACTCATCCTCGCCAAAGCGACTTCAACGGGTTCCTAAAGCTGTTCGCAGCGACGTCAGGCCTCTCAGCCAGCGACTTCGGCATCCCTGAGTGTGGAAATAGGGTACCAGGTCCCCGGCAAATCCCCGTTTGAAGAGGGCGATTCCGCGGATATTGGCACCGACGAAGTCGAAGGTCTGGAAGGTGGTCTGTTCCAAGAATCTCCAGTACAGAAAAGACGCGGCGCCGCTGTCGCGAAAGGCGGGGTCGGCGCCAGCCACCCAGGCGAAAACCTCGCGGCAGGCGCGGGCAAAGACGACAGCCGCGGCGATCGCTCCCGATGGCGACTCGGCGACGTACATCTCCGTCAGACCGGCGTCTGACGCGGCCCTGGCGAAGCGCTCAACCAGGGCTGACTCCACGGGTGGACGACCGGGATTGGGAGAGGAGGAATAGACCAGCTCATATTGGCGACGCACGAGCTCCGGGTCGTCGAGGCGCCGGAACCGGTATCCCTCCTTTTCGGCCTTTCTCACCGCGGTCCGGGTGCGGCGCTCCAGCCGCTGCCACAGCTCCTGCCGGTCTGCCGGGAGCGGCAGCCTGTAGGTATACCGG
The DNA here is from genome assembly GCA_002725915.1 of Gemmatimonadota bacterium. GTDB lineage: Bacteria > Latescibacterota > UBA2968 > UBA8231 > UBA8231. The sequence continues at coordinate 9,111 of PBRM01000180.1, read as the reverse complement.
GGCCCCACATCCCATCCGGCCCAGCTGAATTCCCGCGTATCAACCAGCTCGGGGCTGTGGGTGAGTCGGACGGAAGAGTACCTGGTCTCCAGAAAGCGAATCAGGCTGCTGGCTGAGCTGTTGCGCGCCGACTCCCACCGGGCCGGATTGTCGCTGTCCACTGGCCGGTGAAGGAAGCCGCCGTGGGGGAGGAGAGGGGGCGTCACCAGCTGTGACCGGTATCTCTTCGAAAGGTGCAGGCCGCTTACAGCCGCCACCAGCTCTCCCCGCCGATAGCAGCCGTGGATTCTGTCCTCGCAGCCGGTGGCTTCCCGGGCACATCGGAGCCAGGCCGTAGTCGAGAACGCGGTACCGCCGACGGCCGTACCGACAAATCCGTCCCACGCCTCACCAGCGATGACGTCGGCGATCTCGAAGGAGTCTGGTTCAGGCATCACTCTTCAACTGACACCGTCCTGTTGACAGGGGTCTCCAACAAAGTCCTCAAATCGGGGATCAAGTCACAGGGCGAAATTTGAACTCACTTAGGCTCGATCGTGGCAAAACGGGTGATGGGGGGCCGAATAGACGGGAGGGGCCGGTCTGGCAAGTTGACTTCCCATTATGCCCACTCTATATTAGCAAAATTAGCAAATCTGCGCCTGTCGATAAACCTGGGCGCATTTGGCTTTGGCTCTCAGGACTGTCTATCGCAATGCACGCACATTCTGCCACTCTCGATATCCGCTTTTCCCGCACAATCCGGGACCTGGTACTGTTGCGCGCCCTGCCCGCTCTGCTACTCGTCGGCCTCCTTATTACAGCGCTGATCGAGTAGGCTCCTCCCTCTTCAATCTCACACTCGAACGGATGGAGCCTCTGAAGGAATTTCAAAGGTCATGAAATTTTGTGCCTCGACCGGCGCTTGGTGGGACTGACTCAAGTAGTGGGTCCTGCGCCGGAGGCGCGCGACCAGACCCCTGTCTTTCACTCCCGTGGCGAACTTCGTTCTTTTCGCGCGTGGGATCGGGGCTTGTCCTTCTCTCCTGTAAAACAGGGCCAGCGGGATCCAGGGCCCAGCGAGATTACGAGATCGGTTGGAAGCACTACAATTTGAACCAAAGAACAACCCCATAGCCACGGAGAACTAGCGATGCAGATGTTTTACGACGACGACGCGAATCTCGAGTTGCTCGGAGACAAGACGGTTGCCGTTATCGGCTACGGCAGCCAGGGACACGCCCATGCGCTCAATCTCAAGGACAGCGGCGTCAGTGTTGTCGTCGGTCTCCGAGAGGGGAGCGCCCGGCGGGCGGAGGCGGAAGGGCAGGGACTCAAGGTATTGACCGTGCCCGAAGCCGCCAAAGCCGGTGACCTCATCGTGATTCTCATCAATGACGAGATCCAGCGCCAGGTATTCGAGACGGATATCAGACCAAATCTCAAAGAGGGCAATGCCCTGGTGTTCGCCCACGGTTTCAGCATCCACTTCCAGCAAGTCCTACCTCCCGCCAACGTCGATGTCTTCATGGTGGCGCCCAAAGGACCGGGGCATCTGGTGCGAAGGGTCTACATCGATGGGGGCGGCGTGCCGGCGCTGCTGGCGGTGTACCAGGATGCCTCCGGCAGGGCGCACGACGTCGGTCTCGCCTACGCCAAGGGGATCGGCGGAACTCGCGGCGGGGTCATTCCGACCACCTTCCAGGAAGAGACCGAAACTGACCTCTTCGGTGAACAGGCGGTGCTGTGCGGCGGTCTGACCGAGCTGATCCGCGCCGGTTTCGACACCCTGGTCGAGGCCGGCTACCAGCCGGAGATCGCCTACTTCGAGTGTCTGCACGAGGTGAAGCTGATCGTCGACCTCATCTATGAGGGGGGCATCGCCAACATGCGCTCCTCGATCTCGGACACGGCCGAGTTCGGCGACCTGACAAAGGGCAGCAAGGTGGTCACCTCGGAGACGCGCGAGAGCATGAAGGGACTCCTCAACGATATCCAAACGGGGAAATTCGCCAAGCAGTGGCTGCTGGAAAACCAGGTCGGGCGCCCGGTTTACAGCGCCCGCAAGCGGCAGGATGAGGAGCACCTGATCGAGGAGGTGGGGGCCAAGCTCAGGGGCATGATGAGCTGGCTCGATAAGAAGTAGACGCAGGCAGCACTTCTTCCCTGGCCTCAGCACGAGGAGGAGAAAGGCGATGGACAAAGATCGGGTAATCATCTTCGATACGACCTTGCGCGACGCCGAGCAGACGCCCGGGGCATCATTGACGGTACCGGACAAGCTGGAGATTGCCCGACAGCTGGCTCGCCTCAAGGTAGACGTAATCGAGGCGGGGTTTCCGATTTCCTCGAACGAGGACTTCGAGGCGGTCCACCGAATCGGCCAGGAAGTGGAGGGCCCAGTCATCTGCGGCCTGGCGCGAGTCGTCCTCAAGGATATTGACCGCGTCGGCGAAGCGCTCGAGGGGGCGGACAGTCCCCGCATCCACACCTTCGTCGGCACCTCCGATATCCACTTGGCTGGGCAGTTGCGCAAGGGCAAGAGCGAAGTGCTGGAGATGGCGGTGGCAGCGGTGAAGCACGCCAGGTCGTACTGCGACGACGTCGAGTTCTCACCGATGGACGCAACGCGCACGGATCCCGACTACCTGCGGGAGGTGGTGCAGGCGACTATCGAGGCCGGGGCCACCACCATCAACATCCCGGACACGGTGGGCTACGCGGTGCCGGAGCAGTTTGGCGAGTTGATCCGGCAGCTCCTGGCGAAGGTGCCCAATATGTCGGATGCCGTCCTCTCTGTGCATTGCCACGACGATCTCGGCATGGCGGTGTCGAACACGCTGGTGGCTGTAAAAGCCGGGGCTCGGCAGGTGGAGTGCACCCTCAATGCCCTGGGGGAGCGCGCCGGCAATGCGGCGCTGGAGGAAGTGGTCATGTCGCTGGCGACGAGGTCCGACTATTTCGGGCTGCACTGCGGGGTGGTGAGCAAGGAGATCATCGCCTCGAGCAGGCTGGTGAGCAGGCTCATGGGGATTGGAGTGCCTCCCAACAAGGCTATCGTGGGCGCCAATGCCTTCGCTCACAGTTCGGGAATCCACCAGGACGGCGTCCTCAAGGAGCGCAACACTTTCGAGATCATGTCGCCACGGGACGTGGGACTGGAGGACACCTCCATCATCCTCACCGCGCGCTCCGGCAGACACGCCCTGCGCCATCGCCTGGAGGAGCTGGGGTACCGCCTGTCTCAGGAAGAGCTGGACAAGGCGTACGAGCGCTTCCTGACCGTGGCGGACAAGAAGAAGGAAGTGTTCGACGAGGACTTGATGGCCATCATCGGCGACGAGATCAGCAATGTTCCCGAAAAGTTCCAGCTCGAATACCTGCACACCGTGAGCGGCACCGGCACCGTTCCAACCGCGACCGTGCGAATCCGCATAGACGGCGGAGACTGCGTGCAGGAGTCCGCCCGGGGAGACGGCCCGGTGGACGCTACCTACGCCGCCATCAGCCAGGCCACGGGCGTCGTCGCCAAGGTGGACGAATACGTCATCAAGGCGATTACGGGCGGCAGCCAGGCGATGGGAGAAGTGACGCTGCGGGTGGTTGAGGGAGACCTGAAGATTACCGGGCGAGGGGCGTCAACCGATATCATCGAGGCCAGCGGCAAGGCCTTCGTCGATGCCCTCAACCGGCTGGAGGTGCGCCGGGGTCGGCAGGTTCAGCAGGCCCAAGCCGTATGATCGACGCCGTATGATCGACGCGTTCGCAAGAAGTGCGCGCGAAATCCCGGTCCTACAGCCCCCGGGCTCGCAGTATTCGGTTCGGTCACCGATGTAGCGGAGGAGGTGGATAGATGTCTCAGAACCTGTTCGAAAAGGTGTGGAACGACCACGCTGTAAGGGACCTGCCCTCCGGTCAGGCCCAGCTCTTCGTCGGTCTGCATCTGGTGCACGAGGTGACCAGTCCGCAGGCCTTCCAGATGTTGCGGGATCGCGGCCTTGAGGTAATGTATCCCGAGCGCACCTTTGCCACGGTGGACCACATCGTCCCAACCGTCCAGCTGCAGCGGCCATTCCAAGACGGCCTGGCCGAGGAGATGATGACAGCTATCGAGCGCAACACCAGCGACTTCGGCATCTCGTTCTACGATATGGACGCCGAGTACCAGGGGATCGTTCACGTCATCGGACCGGAGCTGGGGCTAACGCAACCGGGGATGACGATCGCCTGCGGAGACAGCCACACCTCCACCCACGGCGCTTTCGGCAATATCGCCTTCGGGATCGGCACGAGTCAGGTGAGGGACGTGCTGGCCACCCAGTGTCTAGCGATGTCCAAACCGGGGGTGCGGCGGATCACCGTTCACGGCTCTCTCGCCGAGGGGGTGTACGCCAAGGACGTGATCCTCTCCATCATCAGACTTCTCGGCGTCAAGGGAGGCGTTGGATACGCCTACGAATACGGGGGGGAAGTGGTGGATCGCATGAGCATGGAAGAGCGCATGTCGGTGTGCAACATGTCTATAGAGGGAGGGGCCCGCTGCGGCTACGTCAATCCGGACCAGATCACTTTCGACTATCTGCGGGGACGCCCGAAGGTGCCGTCGGCGGACAGCGAGTTCGAAAGAGCGGTGGACTGGTGGAAGTCGAGGGCCTCGGGTCTCGATGCCGAGTACGACGACGTCGTCGACATCGACGGGTCCGGGATTGCCCCCACGGTTACCTGGGGGGTCAATCCGGGTCAGTCGGCGGCCGTGGACGAGCACATTCCAGCGCCGGCCGATTTTCCAGAGTCGGAGCGATCCGGCGTGGAGGAGGCGCTGGAGTACATGGATCTGATGTCGGGCAGGCCGATCGCTGGCATTCCCGTCGATGTCGCCTTCGTGGGCTCCTGTACGAATTCGCGGATTTCCGATTTGCGCGAAGCGGCCAGGGTGATCGGCGGCAGAAAGGTCCAAGCGGGCGTCAAGGCGCTGGTCGTGCCCGGCTCTCGAGCGGTGCGGAAACAGGCCGAAGAGGAGGGACTCCACGAGGTGTTCCTTGAGGCGGGATTCGAGTGGCGTCAGGCCGGGTGCTCCATGTGCCTGGCGATGAATCCGGACAAGCTCCAGGGCAGGGAGGTCTGCGCCTCGTCGAGCAATCGCAATTTCAAGGGTCGCCAGGGAAGTCCGACCGGTCGCACCTTGCTTATGAGCCCGGCGATGGTGGCCGCCGCGGCCGTGGCCGGCGAGGTTACCGACGTCCGGTCCCTGCTGAACTGATCCTTATTCGCGCGAGATTCGCGCGAGGGATCGTACGAATAGAGAAGAGGCGGCGAATGACCGACACAACAAATGTGACAGACAGCACTCGGGCGAAGATCAGTGGACGCGGCGTAGCTGTGCGCGGCCAGGATATTGACACGGACCGGATCATTCCGGCGCGGTATCTGCGAACCGTGACCTTCGACGACCTGGGGGCCCACGCCTTCGAGGACGACAGGACGAGTTCCGATTCTCCCCACCCCTTCGACGACCCGCGGTTTGCGGGGGCGAGAATCCTGATCGCCAACCGCAACTTCGGCTGTGGTTCTTCCCGGGAACACGCCCCGCAGGCGCTCATGCGCTGGGGCATAGCCGGATTTGTCGCCGAATCTTTCGCCGAGATCTTCTTCGGAAACTGCGTGGCACTGGGGCTGCCGTGCCTGGTGGCGTCGGCAGAAGGGGTGGGTCAGCTGATGTCGGCCGTGGAGGAGGATCCGAGCCGAGAGCTGACAATAGACGTAGCCGCACAGACGGTTCGATTCGATGATCTATCGATCGAGGCGACCCTACCGGCCGGGCTTCGGGAGCAGCTCATAAAGGGGGAGTGGGATGCCCTTGGCCAGCTCCTGACCGCCAGTGGCGAGATCGCTGCAAGGGCTGAGAGCCTGCCCTATATCCGCGGATTTCGCTGAGGACGACCTCGCGAAAAGACGGGCGGAGTCCGGCCCTTAGAGGATCTGCTTTAGGGCTCGCAGAGGGTATGAATACAGTAGACAATGCAGAAGAAACGGAAATCCGTCACCAGTCGGCAGCGGTTTTCCGCCCCGATGCACTAGCGTTCAATCAATTCGAGTGAGGAAAGAGGGGGACAGTGCACAAGATCGCGGTAATGCCCGGAGACGGCACCGGACCGGAGGTGGTGGCCGAGGGACTGAAGGTTCTGAAGGCGGTGTCAGAGAAGGCGGGGTTCGACTACGAGACGGCGGAATTCGATTTCGGTGGGGACCGCTACCTGCGCACCAATGTGGTGCTGCCCGACTCGGCGGTGGAGGAGCTCAGACAGTTCGACGCCATTTTTCTGGGCGCCATCGGCCACGCGGACGTGAAGCCCGGTATTCTGGAGAAGGGCATCCTGCTGCGCCTGCGCTTCGAGCTGGACCAGTATATCAATCTCCGGCCGGTAAAGCTGTACCCGAATGTGGACACGCCGTTGAAGGACAAGAGTCCCGAAGAGATCGATTTCGTCGTGGTGCGGGAGAACACGGAGGGACTGTACACGGGAACCGGCGGCTTCTTCAAGAAGGGCACGCCTGACGAGATCGCCATTCAGGAGTCGGTCAACACCCGCAAGGGGGTGGAGAGGTGTCTGCGCTACGCTTTCGACTACACCCGTCGGCGAGACCGGGAGAAGACGCTGACGCTGTGCGGCAAGACCAATGTGCTCACCTTCGCATTCGACCTGTGGGAGCGGACCTTTCACGAAGTTGGAGAGAGCGATTACCCCGATATCAAGCGCGACTACGCCCACGTGGACGCCATCTGCATGTGGATGGTGAAGAACCCGGAGTGGTTCGACGTCATCGTCACCGACAACATGTTCGGCGACATCATCACCGATCTCGGCGCCATGATCCAGGGTGGCATGGGGATCGCGGCTGGGGGCAACATCAATCCGGAGGGGGTCTCGATGTTCGAGCCGATCGGCGGCTCGGCGCCCAAGTACACGGGGCAGAATGTCATCAATCCCATGGCCGCTATCGGCGCCTGCCAGCTCATGCTGGAAACGCTGGGCGAACTCGAGGGGGCGCGGATGATGGAGGCGGCGATCGTGGCGACGCTGAAAAAGCTGAAGGGCATGGGCGCGGGGCAGATGGGGCACTCGACGTCGGAAGTGGGCGACCTGGTCGCTGAAAGTGTCGCTTCATCTTGAAGCCGAAGTATTGCAGTAAGACATGGAGAAGCATGACAGGTTCCAAGGCCGGATACCCCCTCCGTCACACTGTGAGAAGGGGCCGAAATGGCTGAGACTATCGAAATCTACGATTCTACCCTGCGCGACGGGGCGCAGTCGGAGGGGATCGCCTTCTCTCTGGAGGACAAGCTCCTCGTGGCTGGTCGCCTGGACGAGCTGGGGGTGGACTACATCGAGGGTGGCTGGCCGAATCCAACCAATCCGAAGGACCTGGCTTTTTTCCAGGAGGTCGGCAAGCTCGGTCTGCGCGCCAGGGTTACCGCCTTTGGCAGCACCCGCAGAGCCTCGAATCCGCCGGCCGAAGACGCAACGCTGAACACCCTGCTGAAGGCGGACACCGAGAGCGTCTGTGTTTTTGGCAAGAGCTGGGATCTCCACGTCGTTGAGGTGCTGAAGACGTCGCTGGAGGAGAACCTGCAGCTCATCGAGGACTCGGTGGCGTTCCTGGTGGACAGGGGGCGTGAGGTCATCTTCGACGGCGAGCACTTCTTCGACGGTTTCAAGGCTGACGATTCGTATGCGCTCGATACCCTGAAAGCCGCCGAGCGGGGGGGCGCGCGAATTCTGGTCCTGTGCGACACCAACGGCGGCACCCTGCCCGACGAGCTCAGGCGCATCTTCCTGCGGGCGAAGGCGGCAGTCGATCTGCCGCTGGGTATCCACACGCACAACGACAGCGGCATGGCAGCGGCCAATACCATCACCGCCGTCCAAGAGGGGGCGACGCAGATACAGGGCACCTTCAACGGCTACGGCGAGCGTTGCGGCAACGCCAACCTCTGCAGCGTGATTCCCACGCTGGAGCTCAAGTTAGGAAAGAAGACGATCGGTGCCGACAAGATGGCGGAGCTGATGGAATTCTCCCGATTCCTCAGCGAGATCGCCAACGTCTCCCACGGCCACCAGCAGCCCTACGTGGGAGAGAGCGCCTACGCCCACAAGGGGGGCGTCCACGTCGACGCCATGACAAAGAACTCCCTCTGCTACGAGCACGAGGATCCGGAGGCGACGGGCAACGTGCGCCGTTTCCTGGTGTCGGACCAGTCGGGCGGCAGTACGGTGGTGGCCAAGTTGAGCCGCTTCATTCCCGAGTTGAGCAAGAAGGACCCGATGGTGGGAGAGGTGCTGGCGGAAGTGAAGCGGCTGGAGCACGCCGGCTACCAGTTCGAGGCGGCGGAGGGGTCCTTCGAGTTGCTCGCCCGGCGGGTCATGGGGACGTATCAGGATCTGTTCAGGACGGTGAGCTTTCGCACCATCAGCCGCAAGGACGAGCCCGAAGCCGAGCGCTCAGAGGCCATCGTCAAGGTTGAGGTGGGTGGGACGATCTACCACACCGTTGGCGAGGGAGACGGCCCGGTGAACGCTCTCGATCAGGCCCTGCGCAAGGCGCTGGAGGAGGTCTTTCCCAGCCTGGTCCAGGTCCACCTGGAGGACTACAAGGTGCGGGTACTCTCGGGGAGCGACGGCACCGCGGCCAAGGTCCGAGTTCTGATCGAGTCTTCCGACGGCTGCGAGGCGTGGAGTACGGTGGGCGTCTCCGTAAACATCATCGAGGCGAGTTGGATAGCCCTCGCCGACAGCCTCCACTTCAAGCTCATGCGGGACGCCGCGCAGGTAGCGGCGCGGTGGGGCGAAACGGGGACGGACCAGTGATGCCCAAATCGTTGGATCAGGGCGGTGTCACCACGCCGCGGGGTTTTCAGGCCGCCGGCGTGCACGCCGGGGTTTATTCGGATCCCGACCGCAAGGACCTGGCGCTGGTGTACTCTGAGATTCCGGCCTCGGCGGCGGCGGTATACACCAGCAATCGGGTGCAGGCGGCTCCCATCGCGGTGGATCGTCAGCACCTCAAGGACGGTTTGGCGCGGGCTGTAATTCTCAACAGCGGCAACGCCAACGCCTGCACCGGGGCACAGGG
>PBRM01000179.1 GCA_002725915.1 Gemmatimonadota bacterium | reverse complement strand
GAAAGCTCCCTGATACCGTCGATATCGCGGACCGCCGCGTCGTGCACCACGCCGTTGCCGGAATTCGCGTAGATGGCGGTGGCGAGATTGTCGCCGATGATGGGGCCCAGGGAGATCTTGCCGTATACGTCCGCCACGTACACATCGCCCTGGACGAGCCTGTCAATGGGCCAGGATATCTGATCGCCGATGCATCCGCTCCTCGCCCCCTTCTCCTCCATCACCTTGCGCACGACCGGCCGCCGCGGCATGTACATGGCGGTCAGGGCGCGGCCTACCAGGACCTGCCCCGGATGGGTACACACCCAGTTACCCTCGTACTGCCATTCGTACCCGTGACCTCGCAATACCCCCCAGGCCGCCGTGACCGTGACCTTCCTCATGCGCTCGAGGATGCCGTCGGCCACCTTGGGACGCCCCCCTTCGAAGCGCTCGCCGTTCCACTCCGGGGTGTATTCGATCAATTGGTCCTCTGAGAGACTCAGCGGACAGGGCTGCTCCATGGCTGCCTCTTTCTCTCTTCCTGTCTGTGACAGATTGACACTCACTGCCCCCTCTTCGCCGCTGCTCGCCACCGGCTGATCGCCCCCGCTCCCGCACGGCGGCGACGCGGTCCACCGCCCCTCCAGTCGAGTGCGCTGTGCTCAGCAGCTCGTCGGCCACCTAGGTGGGATTCAGAGACGCGCTCAAGCGCCAAGCCGTCCTGTACAGCATCTCCATCTGTACCAGCGTGCGCCTGAGCTCGAACTGCTGTCTATCCCCCGGCACTCTCGCTGTCGCCGGGGGATGGCTGGATCGGATCACGCTCAACTCATTGAAACTCAACCAGATACGCCATTGCACCTACCCCATTACGCCATACCAGTGTGCTTCAGCCCCACTCAATTGTCAAGCACTTTCTGGCGCCAGCCCTCCCCCTTGGAGAACATCATCACCGTCGAGAAGGGCATCCAGCTCCGCGCCCTCCTTGACTGCCCGATCCGAAAGGGGGATTATTCGATCTTCGCAGCTGAGGGTTCATCGAGAGGGCGAACTCAGGCAGATCCCAGTGCTTGTTCCACCAGCAGGAGCACCGCCATGAAGATCACCGCCGTAAAACCGTTCGTGCTCAACGCCGGCATCTTCGTCAAAGTGGAGACCGATTCGGGCATCTACGGTATGGGCGAAGCGGGCATGAAGAGGCGGGGAAGGGCCATCTCCGAGGTCGTCACCTCCATGGCGCCCGACCTGATCGGGGAAGACCCTTTCCGTACCGAGCACCTGTGGCAGGTGATGTTTCGCGGCGGCTTCTTCCCGGGAGGCGGGGTGCAGACCAGCGCGGTGAGTGCGGTGGACATCGCCTTGTGGGATATCAAGGGAAAGGCCCTCGGCGTGCCCGTATACGAGCTATTGGGTGGCAGGGTGCGCGATAGAGTGGCCTGCTACCCGCACAACGGCGACCCGCACAGGATCGAAGACCTGCTGGCCAGCTGCAGAAAGAGCCAGGATGCGGGATGGAAATTCGTGCGCTGGGGCCTGGTAGACCCCAAGGGAAAGGAGCTGCTGGAGCCGAGTCGAGCGGTGCGCTACGGTATCGAACAGGTGCGGGCAGTGCGCGAGGAGCTGGGCGAGGAAATCGAAATTCTGGTGGATCTGCACACGCGATTGGATCCGGCCGCCAGCATCCAGTTCTGCCGGGGGGTAGAGCCGTATCGACCCTTCTTTGTCGAAGACCCGATCCGCAGCGAGAGCGCCGAGAGTCTGCGCCTGGTGCGACGGCAGACGGCCGTGCCCATCGCCGTGGGAGAACAATGGGCCGGTAAATGGGCCTTCAGACAGGTCATCGAGGAGGAGCTGATGGACTACTGCCGCGTCGATCTGTGCATCGCCGGCGGCCTAACCGAGGCCCGCAAGATCGCCGGCTGGTGCGAGGCGCATTACATCGCCCTGGCTCCGCACAATCCCCTGGGCCCGGTGTCGACGGCGGCCTGTCTGCATCTGTGCCTGGCCTCCACCCTCGTCGGCGTGCAGGAGTGCCCGCGCATACCGGGCACGGTTCACACCGATGTATTTCCGCTGCAGGTGCCCTTCGACAACGGTCATCTGCTGCCCCCTGAGCAGCCCGGTCTCGGCGTGGAGTTCGACGAGGAGGCGGCAGTGGACGGGGAGCCGGGAGCGGGCAAGGGGAGCTGGTTCCTGCGGGACGACGGATCGTATACCAACTGGTAAGTGGTAAGTGTAAGTCCCCGGATGAGACTTTCCGCCTGGTAGCAGCCAGTCACCGAATGCAGCCTTGGCTGCTCTCACTCCGCGTACACCGCCTCGCGCAGTCCCTTGATGTAGCCGAGGGCGAAGAGGCGCGCCAACTGATTCTCGTCGTCGAAGTCGTCGTCGCCCATCTTGGGGTAGTGATCGGGACGGCACACCCCGTCGTAGCCGACATCGCGGTAGGCGCGCATGCACTCCACCAGGTCCGTCTGTCCGTCGTCGTGGAACGCCTCCTCGAACTTCTCCGGCGTGCCTCGCACGTCGCGCAAGTGCACGAAGTTGATCCTGTCCTGTTTCCCGAATTGGCGGATGACGGTCGGCAGATCATCGGTCATCAGAGCGAAGTTGCCCTGACAGAGCGCGATACCGTTCGACGGACTGGGCACCAGGTCGACGAGTCGCTGGTAGTTCTCCACGCTGCTCATGATTCGAGCCACCCCGCGGATGGGTGAGAGCGGGGGATCGTCCGGGTGCATCGCCATCTTGACGTTGGCCTCCTCGGCCACGGGCACCGTGCGCTCGAGGAAATACTGGAGGTTCTCCCACTGCTGCTGCTCGCCGACAATGCCGTGCTCGGTCAGCGGCTCGAGGCGTATCTGTTCGTGGTCGAAGCCGCTCACTCGGGCGCCGCCCCGCGAGGGGATCGCCCGCGACGTCCGCATCACTCCGAGGATGGGCATCCACATACTGCACCACACGGGAATCCCCACAGCACCCATATTGCGCAGCAGGGCGCACACGACTTCGATCTCTTCGTCGCGGCCCGGCTGCGCCAGCTTGATTTTTTCCATGGGCGGGCGCGACTCGATCACCGACAGTTTGAAGCCATTCTGGTCGTAAGCCGCCACGGCGCGCTCGAGCGATGCGCGGCTCCACGGCTGCTCATCATCGCTGGCTCCGACGATCGGCTGCAGACTGATGCCGCCTACGGCATGCTCGACACCGCACTGCTGCATCAGCGTCAGGGGAAGCCCGGGTTGTGGTCCCATTGAGACGGCGATTTTGATCATCTGCTCTCCTCCTCCTCCATCAAACGAGTGCGTGAATTTACCTCCACTTCTTCAGGCGATCAAGAAGGCGACACACGCATGCGCCTGCGCCACCAGGAGAGATCTCGGTGAGATTGCGGACTTTATTGCGCCAACGCCAGGCACAGGTGGGTAGTGCAGTAGAGATTCCCGCCTTGTGCGGCTATATTTTGGCTTGCCACACTGACCACATTTCAATCGCTGCTGAGAGCGCCGCACTTTCTTTGTGCCCGTGAACGGGGATAATACATGGCCACAGCTGCCACCGGCCCCCTGCCCTTTCGCACCGCCGCCGTGTTGGGCGCGGGGGTTATGGGCGCGCAGATCGCCGCCCATCTGGCAAACGCGGGGCTGAGCGTGCATCTACTCGACATCGCCGGCCCGGATGACGACAGAGACGCCGTGGTCAAACAGGGCTTTGCAACGGCGCTGAAGCTGACCCCCGACCCCTTCTTTTCCGAGGCGGTGACGCGACGCATTGCCCTGGGCAACTTTGACGACCACCTGGACCGCATCGCCGAGGCGGACTGGGTGATCGAAGCCGTGGTGGAGAAGCTGGAGATCAAACAGCGGCTCATGGAGCGCGTGGAGGGTGCCGCCTCCCCCGACGCCGTCATCTCCACCAACACCAGCGGCATCCCCATCCGCCTTATCGCCGCGAATCGCTCGCCCTCCTTCAAGGCGCGGTTCCTGGGGACGCATTTCTTCAATCCGCCCCGCTATCTCCAGCTCCTCGAGCTCATCCCCCATGCCGACACCGACCCGGCCGTTGTCGAGCGCGCCGCCTGGTTCGGCCGCGTGCACCTGGGCAAGGGCGTGGTCGTCGCTCGAGACACGCCTGGCTTCATCGGCAACCGCATAGGCATATTCGCCATGCTGCACGGCATTCGCGCCATGACCGATGGCGGCTACACCATCGAGGAGGTAGATGCGCTCACCGGGCCGCTGATCGGCCGGCCCAGTTCGGCCACCTTCCGCACCGCCGATGTCGTCGGCCTCGACACTCTTGCCGACGTGGCCACCTATCTCTTCGGCGCCGTCGCCGACGACGAGAGCCGGGACTCGTTCCGGATCCCCCAGTTGCTGCGCAAATTGGTGGACACGGGAGCCACCGGCGCCAAAGCCGGGGGCGGGTTCTACCGCAAGGAGGGTAAGGTCATTCTCTCCGTCGACCCGGAGAGCATGGGCTACGAGCCCCCGAAAAGTCAGCACCTCGACGGAGTCGACGACATTCGAAAACTCCGCGATCTACCCAGCCGTGTGAGCGCCCTGTACGCCCACGAAGGTCGCGCCGGTTCCTTTTTCCGCCAGCATGTTCTCGCCATCTGCGCCTACTGCGCCCGCCGCATCCCCGAAATCGCCGCTAGCCCCGCCGCCGTGGACCGCGCCATGCGCTCGGGCTTCGTCTGGGAGATGGGGCCGTTCGAGATTTGGGACGCCGTCGGCTTTGCCCGCGTTCTTGCGGATATGAGGGCCGCCAGTCTCCCCCTGCCCGAGTGGATCGACGCCATGGTGCGGTCCGGGGCGACTTCCTTCTACCGCGAATCCGGTGTCGACAGCGAGGTGGCGGTGTATGATCCCGTTGAGGGATACGTCGTACAAGCGCTTCCCGCTGACGAGATAAGCCTGTCCGCCCTGAAGCGAGATGAGCGTCACACCCTGTGGCAGAACGCGGAAGCCGCGCTGCTCGACCTGGGTGACGGCGTCGCTCTCTTCGAATTCCGTTCCAAGGCGAACTCGCTGGGCAGGGAGATCGTGGGTGGCCTGATCGAGGTCATAGAGATGATCGAAGCGGGAGATTTCCAGGGGCTGATCATCGGCAACGAAGGCAAGAACTTTTCGGTGGGCGCCAATTTGGGTGAGATCGCCTCGCTTGCCCGGCAAGGCCGTTTCGACGCCGTCGACCAGATCGTCAGGGACTTCCAGCACATGACCATGCGGGTTCGCTACGCCGCCAGACCCGTGGTCGTAGCCACCCACTCTCAGGCCCTGGGCGGCGGCTGCGAGCTCGCCCTCGCCTGCCCCAATCCCGTCGCGGCGGCCGAGTCGTACCTGGGGCTCGTCGAGATGGCGGTCGGTCTCATCCCGGCCGCGGGCGGCACTATGGGTATGGCCGCACGGGCGCACGAACGCGCCGCCAGCGAACGCCCCGATCACATACAGCCGTGCCTCGCCTCGGCGTTCGAGACGGTGGCTATGGCGACCGTCTCTTCCAGCAGCCATCACGCGCGGGAGCTCGGCTACCTGCCCGCTCACGCCCTCATCGTCATGAATACCGACCGCAGGCTGCACGTGGCAAAGGAGGAGGTGTTGCGGCTGTCGCGTCAGGGGTATGCTCCGCCGCCGGCGCGACTGGCCATCAAGGTACTGGGCAGACCTGGAGCGGCGCAGCTGGAGATGACGACCTCCAACCTGCTGCAGAGCCGCTGCATCACCGAATACGAGCACCACCTCGGCGGCCGGCTGGCCTATGTCATGTGCGGCGGCGATCTCAGCGCGCCCGCCCTGGTTGGCGAAGATTACCTGCTCGATCTCGAGCGCGAAGTATTCCTGTCACTTCTCGGCCAGGAGAAGACTCAGGAGCGCATCGCCAGTATTCTCGAGAGCAACAGGCCGCTGCGAAACTGAGCTGAACCAACTGAGACCGGATGGGGCGGGATGCCAGCGAACGAAGCCTACATCATAAGTAGCGTGCGCACCGCCGTGGGCAAGGCGCCGAGGGGACGCTTGCGCAACTGCCGCCCCGAGAACGTGGGGGCGGTCGCGGTTGGGGAAGGGATGGCACGCGTCGAGGGCTCTGATGGCGACTGCGGATCTGTGTGTAAGGCCCGCCCCCGACTCTTCGGACGGCGATCGAACCGATCAGCCAATCAGACCAGCGGTAAGGTTGTTTGGTCAGGCGTTTGGATGCACCCCACCCACCTTATTTTGTGCCTGCCATAGTCTTAGTTACCCGACTGCCTGATGTAAGTGATGAAAAAAACGTACGATGTCGTCGTAGTGGGTGGTGGGCACAATGGCCTCGTCACCGCCGCCTATCTGTCCAGAGCGGGCCTGGACACGCTTGTCGTCGAGAAGCACTCGATTATAGGCGGCTGCAGCGTCACCGAGGAGGACATCTTCCCCGGTTACAAGATCAGCTCCGCATCCTACGTCGCCAGCCTCTTCCACCCCACGATCATCAGAGATCTCGGTCTATACGATCACGGACTCGAGTTTCTCGAGCGCGACCCACCTTCCTTCACGCCATTTGAGAACGGCTCGCACCTGTTCAGCTGCCTGCGACTGGAGGACACGCAGCGAGAGATCTCCCGGTTCTCAGCGCGAGATGCGGAGAAATACGCTGAATACGAAGCGACCATGACGCGCATATCGGAGCTGGTCGACCCGCTGTTGCTGATGACTCCCCCCGCACCGGGCACCAACCGTCCCACCCAGCTGTGGGATCTCCTCAAGCTCGGGCGGGCGGCGAGGAATCTGGAAGACGACTTTCTGACCGCGCTGCAGCTCATGGCTTCGAGTGTCGCCGACTTCGTCAACGGCTGGTTCGAATCCGAAGAGCTGAAATCGACCCTTGCCACGGATGGCATCATCGGCGCCTACGCCGGCGTCGAGACGCCGGGAACAGCGTACGTGTTGCTCCACCATGTGATGGGCGGAATTACCGACAGGCGGGGAACCTTTCACCGCGGCCGCTGGGCTTACGTGCGAGGGGGAATGGGCGAGATTCCGCAGTCGATCGTTCGGTCTGCCCGCGCCGGGGGCTATCCCCTAGACATCATCACCGGCGAAGCGGTGGAACGCATCGCCATCGAAAACGGCGAGGTAGCTGGAGTCGAGCTCGCCAACGGCGACTTCGTCAACTCGCCCACCGTTGTGTCTGCCGTCGATCCGAAAACCACCTACCTGCAGCTCATCGACAGCAGACACCTGCAGGCCGACTTCCTGGCGCAGATAGAAAACTACAAGGTCGACGGCGCCACCGTTAAGGTGAATCTGGTTCTGTCCGAGCTGCCCAACTTCACCGCCTGTCCGGGGCTCGAGGCCGGACCCCAACACGCCGGGACCATCCACATCTGTGAGAGCCTCGACTATATGGAGCGGGCGTGGGAGGACGCCAAGCACGGCCGCGCCTCAAGCGACCCGGTTCTCGATTGCACCATCCCCACCGTCTGCGACCAGACCCTGCTTCCACCCGAGCACCCCGACCATCACATCATGAACATCTTCGCCATGTACGGGCCGAAGGAGCTCAGCGGCAGCAGCTGGACCGAGGAAGGCCCGCGATTTCTGGACAGGGTGATCGCCAAGCTCGCCGAGTACGCACCCAACCTGCCCGACGCCGTAGTTCACCGGCAGATCATCACCCCCGACGACCTCGAGCGGCGGTACTCGCTAACCGGCGGATGCATCTTCCATGGAACCATGAGCCTCGACCAGCTGTTCTGGGCGCGGCCGCTTCCCAGCATCGCGCGCTACCGCGGTCCCGTTGGCGGGCTCTACATGTGCGGCGCCGGAACTCATCCCGGGGGAGGCGTCACCGGCATACCGGGGTTGAACGCCTCCCGCGAAATACTGCGAGACTCCAGGGACTCATAGGAGAAGCTCACAGGGTCACTCTTCCGCTCTCCTTCATCGGGTGCGGCGCCTGCGAGCCCATGGCATCCCAATAGCACCTGTGCGTGCTTCGGCGGCTGCCACCCACCGGTCACCAGATGGATCGGTACTTCTCAGCGAAGCCAAGCTCGAGCAGGATCTCGTCGAGTTTCTCCCGCGTCGGCGCGTCCACGGGGATCCCCTCGCGCAGGCGCCTCTCCCGCTCCCTTTGGGCCCGCTCCCCCGGTATCAGAATCTCCTCGACACCGGGAGCGTGCCGGGACTTCTTCAAACCGTCGAGAAACTCCCCCACGATGCCCTCGAACCTGCTGCGGGACGAGAACTTCTCCGGGTCGATGACGAGGACGAACACGCCGTTGCGGTCCACGTCCCGGACCTTGCCGGTACTGCATCCCGCCCCGCTAAGCGCCCCGGCCAGCACGTCGACGAGCAGGCTGAGAGCAAACCCCTTGTGACCGGCTGTCTGTCCTCCCAGGGGTAAGAGCGCACTCCGCCTCGGCGAGTCGAAGAACGAATCGGCGTCGACCGTGGGTTCTCCCTCCTCGTCCACCAGCCAGCCCTCGGGTGCGGGTTTGCCCTGGTTCCACAGCATTTTCAGTACGCCCACGGAGGAGACGCTCGTCGACACGTCGATGATGACCGGTGCGCGCTGCTGTCTCCACGGGATGCCCGCGGCGATAGGGTTGGTGCTGAGGAAGGGATCGACCCCACCCCACGGGGCAACATCCGGCCCGTGCCCGGCATCATTGACGGACATGATGGCCATCAAGCCGGCTTCGGCGGGCTTCACCATATATCCCCCGAGTCGGGCGACGTCGTTGCAGTTGACCACGCTGACGCACCCCACGCCGGATTCAGTCGCCTTCTCAATTGCCAGATCGACCGCTGCCACAGCCGCGACCGGTCCCAGACCCGCCCTTGCGTCCAGCAGGGCGCTCGCCGTCGTCTCCCGCAGGACCTCCACCCCGGCTCCTGGCACGATCGTACCGCTGGAAATCCCCGCGGCATACATCGGAATGCGCATGATCCCGTGCGAGTCGTATCCGGCCAGACTGGCCTCCAGCAGGATTTCCGCCACCAGCGCGCCTTCCTGTACTGAGACCTGCAGCCCCTGGAAGATGTCCCGCATCAGAGCCGCCAGGATCGCGCTCTCGACCGCTACCTTGGTGTGAGACGCTTCTTCAGCCATCAAGCCCTCTCCGGGGATTCGAAGGGCTCCCGCACCATCGAAACAGCCCTTACCCGTCCCCACGTCAGACGCTGTGTGGGTGTGGGTGGAGCTTGTCCCTTTGGAACAACAGCTCCCCCCTGCTCAAGCACTATCCCCCCGCAATCACTTCGCGGAGGTGTGTCACCGCCAGCCGCACGCAATCCTCGTAAGGAATCGAGTTTCTCTCGCCCAACTCGAAGACGAGTCCCATGGTTCCGTTGAAGCCCGCCTCTGCTAGAATACCCAGGATTCGCTCGTAGTCCATGAATTCCTCGGTGCCGCCGTCAATCTTGTAGATCTTCGCCCTGACGTACACGGCGTGGGGAGCGGTTGGGCGCAGGTAGTCCTCGTAGAGGTCCACCTGCGGGTCGAATTCCCCTCGCGGATGCGAGCCAATGGCACCCAGCCACTGCCCCGTGTCCATCAGGAAGTTGAAGTTTTCGCGCTCGACCTCGCGCAGGATGCGCAGGACCTGCTTCGCGGTCATGGCGAAGCTGCCGTTGTCGTGATTCTGCAGACCGACGGCGACCCCTCTGTCAGCGGCGTAGTCGGAGATCTCCTGGAAACTGTGTATCATCGGCCGCCACAGCGCCTCTTGCTCCGCTTCGGTGTCCGGCCACTTGTGGCGGGCGAAGACGCGCAACAGCTGCGCGCCCAGGAACGCCGCCGCGTCCACATCACGTTTCCCCTGCTCCATCTGCTCATCCGCCCCCTCAGCGGGGCCGACAAAGCTGCCGGCGCCGGCGTAGCCTATCGACAGGCCGTATTTCAGGCACAGGAGCTTAACCCGCAGCAGATAGTCGCGCTCGCGAGGCATGCCCGACAGGTGGATGTCGACACCGTCGAGCTTCAGCCGGTGCGCCAGCTCGATGACGCTGTCTATCGAGTTGTCCTTCGTCTCCCGCGCCATCATGCTCAGTCGTATCATCCTGGGGATCTCCTTTTCCGGCCTGCCGGGCCACGCCCGGCGAGCCGCTGAATACCGTGAGGTCGAATAGTCACTGGTCCCAGCAGGCGGCGCCAACTGCTGCCGACAGATCTCGGACGCGCTCCTTCAGGTCGACACGCGCCAAAGCCAGAGCCTTGTGGGGGGCGGTTGATCCGCCTCCCCCTGCCGCGGTGATCGTCTTTGAGGTGGTGTTTCAGCACCTTGGGCTCAAGGCGCGGCTGAAGGACTGTTTCCAACACCTTAATGAATCCCGAATTTTCGGCGCGCACCGGATTGTGCTGTGGCTGATTGTCCACCTGCTGCTGCTCGGTTCGGCGCTTACGGGACGTGAATTACTACCGCAATGATCCAACTCTACAGCGCTTGTTGGGGTTACGCCGTCTTCCCGACGTCGCCCACGACCTCTCGCACGCTCAAGTCGATGGATCCGCCAGCATCCAACGCCTTGCGGCAACTGTCCCGTGACCTGGCCACGAACGGTTTCCAACGTGATCGGTTTGCAAGGAAGCGGCCTGATTCCCATAACATCTGCTCGAGGACTGCAATCCGCGTCCCAGCGAAAGGGCACTACGACTCAAGCGCGGAATCGGCTCGGACACAGCGTGTTACTACCATCCACCTGATCTTCCGCATGACGGTCGATCCATGCGTGGTCGCCGCGAAATCCGCCACTCTGTGGCGACGCCTCAGGGGTGTTCAGTCTTCCGCCACGCTCTCGGGCGACACCGCCCCCACCGCCAGCCGGCTGATCCTGGCGATCGCCTCTCCTCCATCCACGTCGTCTGCCGCAGCGAGCCCGTACGCCGAGATCAGCAACGGCCCCGATGGCAGATAGACCATCCCCGTATTTCCCTTGATGCGCCCGCTCGAACCCGTCTTCTGGGCAACCTCGATCTCCGGATCGACATACCTAGCCATCATGCGCCGGTCCCGGCACCCCTTCATCAATGCGATCATCGCCGCCGAAGCGTCAGCACTGACGATCTCTCCGAGGTGAATCCGCTTCACCAGAAGCGCCATCTCTGTTGGCGAGGTGACGTTGTTCTGGATCGAGTCAGAGTACGAAATACTATCGAAGTCGCGCTCGCCCTCCTCGAGCTTCGCCAGCAGAACCGAATCGTTTTCCGGGTTGCACGGAAGGTCCTCCATCCCCGCCATGGCATAGTGGAAGCGTCCGATGGTCATCGGAGTGCGCACATTGGAAAATCCCAGCTCGTCCATCGTTCTGTCAATGTTCCCAAGCCCCACGACGGACATGAGAAAATCGGTAGCCATGTTGTCGCTGACCGCCATCATCATGCGGCAGTAGTCGGCCAGGGTCAGCTCTGGATGGTCCCACATGAGACTGAGCGTCCCCGATCCGTGCCTGGAGATCTCCCCGACCAGCCGCCGCCGTTCCCCCAACGACAGCCCGCCCCCCGCCACCTGCCTGTACAGCTCCACCATGACCGGAATCTTACACATGCTCGCCGTCGGAAACCGCTCCTCCTCCAGCCGTGCATGCGTAGCCCCGCTGGCGAGGTCCTCCAGATAGAACCCGAACCTCCCCTGAAAGCCTTCCGCAATCTCCTCTATCTCATCAACAGGAAACCGCAAATTGCTCCTCCTGCCACAGATAAAACGCGGCCTTGTGATGGGCGTATCAGCAGCTACCCCCCCGCGGGAGCAACCCGCTCGATCCCCATCCCCTCTGGTCGCTCCATATCCCTGAACCTCGTCAGCACCTCCACCCCGTTCACACTGCGCGTAAAACCGGCGCGCTCGTCCATCCGCCGGCACTCCACCTCCAGCAGATTCTCACCCGGCTTCAAATCATCGAGCTCCAGCTTGTAGCGGAACCAGTGAGCGGACATGCCCGGAGGTGCCTGCACGCTCATCCCCCCCGCCAGCACCACCTTCATGGTGAGCGCCCTCTCGTCCGTGACCTCCGCCTCCTCCCACGACAGCACGCGTCCGTTGAAGCGAAGCTCCACCTCGTCGTCGATGCAGAAGAAGGAGAACCGGACGGTCAGAATCGGTTTTCGCAACTCCCCGTCCTGTCGGGCGCCCTCCAGGTCATCGGCCACCGAGATGCTCAGGCGAATCGTCTCCCCCTCCTTCAGCTCCGCCGGAAGCTGTCGGTCCGGGGTCGTCGACTCCTCGTCAGCTGCCCCCTCCCGCGGCTGCAGATAGTAGCGCTTGGGCCGCCTGCGGTGGACCTCCGGAAACGCCATCTCGCGCAGGAACTGATACTCGACCTCGCTCAGCGGCCAGCGCATATACCCGTGGTAGAGCCCCGAGTACCCCTGGCGGTCCAGCGTCTGACGGAGAGCGCGGTACATCTCGATGCTGGGGGTCCCGACGCGCTCGTCGTAGACCCGGCGCGGCGAGCGGTAGTAGGCCGCTCCCCCTGCTGCCTTCGCCGCTCTCGGCAGCCACTCCGGTTTCGGCTGCGTGTCCGTAAGCACGCGCTCGTCCTGCCCGACGGCGAAGTCGATACTGCCGTCCGCCAGCCAGGCCTCCACATCCAACCCCATGGACAGGTTCTGATCTCTCTCAAGGCAGATGCGGGCCATGATGGGAATCTCCCGGTTCTGGCTTTCGCCTACTTCCCTGGCCAGAGACCGGATATGCGCCATGTACTCCGTCATCAGGCCCGTATGTCCACTCACTTGCTCCGGCTTGAAGTAGGCGTTGCCGAAGAGGAAATCCAGCTCGATCCCATCCGCCTCGTAGTCGACGAGGATCTCTCTCAGGACCGCCAGCTTGTCCTCCCGCACGCTCTGGTGGGCAAAGTCGTAGGCCCACTCGTTCCTCCCCTCCGTGCCGATGCAGACCTCCGCTCCCCTCTCCCCCTTGAGCAGCCCGCAGCGCTCACCCCCCGGTGGGGCCACATCCTGCAATTTGAGGCTGGGAAAAACCCTTATTCCCAGCTCCTTCCCTCTCTTGATCACCTCGTGCACCTGGTCAGTGCCCAGCTTGCGGGCCTCTTCCACCATGCGCATGATACGCCAGTCGATATAGCTCTCCCACACCTCCTTCTGCTGCCCGACGACCCGCCCCACTTTGCTGTCGTGGAAGTAGACGTCCCCGTATCCGAGGCCGAGTACCAGCAGGTCCACCCCCGTTCCGGCCACCTCGTCCACCGGCCACTGCAACATGTGAATACTGGCCGGCGGCTCAATCCGCTTGGCGTTGAAGTGATGACCGTCGTTGTAGTAGATGAGGCGGGGCTCGTCCATGGGTAGATTCTCCTCTCTGTCGCCAGACCGGGGCAGAAGCATCACTTGGGCAGCTGGCTTGGCTGGGGCTCTGAAAGAGACGTCCGTGCGAATCGACTATCGCCGCTGGCAGGAGTCTGGCTCCTATGGCATATTACGCCCGAAGTCACGGCCAAAGCAGCGACCTTGTCAACGCCACGGTTCCGCGAAGTTGGACCCGATCCCACTCGAAAGCAGCCAGTGACCACACCCACCCTCCTACTCGCCGCAGCAGCGGCGAGCCTCACGATTTCCGGATGCAAGGAGCCTGCCGCCATGCGCGTCATCGGACCAGAAGAGATTCGCGACGTCCAGATCGTCATTGCCGCTGCGGCCACCGATGTAGAAGGCCGGGCCGCTGACGAGTTGCAGAATTACATGCGCCTGATCACCGGAGTCGAGTTCCCCATCGTCGCCGACAGCGCGCCGCGCAGAGACCGAGAGATCCTCCTCGGACGCAACCGCCGGCTGGACGAGCTCGGGATCGTTGTGGACTGGCAGGCGCTGGCGGAGGACGGCTTCACCATCCGAACCGAGGGGGAGCGGATCGCCATCTTTGGCGGCTCCCACATGGGTACTCTGTACGGCGTATATGGTTTTCTGGAGGACTTCCTGGACTGCCGCTTTTACACCCCGGAGGTACGGGTGATACCCAGGCGAGAGAGAGGCTTGCAGCTCCCCGCCAACATCGACACAACCCAGGTCCCTGTCGTCAAGTTCCGCGAGCTCTACTACACGATTGCCAGAGACCCCGAGTACAGCGCCTGGCACAAGCTCGACCACCACGACACCGACTGGGGCATGTGGGTGCACACCTTCCACCCCCTCCTGGCGCCCGACGACTACTTCGAGGAACACCCGGAGTACTTCTCTCTGGTTAAGGGAAAGCGCATCCCCAACGGCCAGCTCTGCCTTACTGACGAGGGCGTCTTTCGCATCCTCGTCGGTAATCTGCGGAAGAGAATCGTCGGGAACCCGCAGGCCCAATACTGGTCCGTGAGTCAGAACGACACCTTCGGCTACTGTGAGTGCGACCGCTGTGCCGCCGTCAACCAGCGCGAGGGCACACCCATGGGCTCCATCCTGGAGTTCGTCAACAGAGTGGCCGCCGAGTTTCCGGACAAGACGATTTCCACCCTTGCCTACCAGTACTCGAGGCCAGCGCCCGCACACCTGAAACCAGCTGACAACGTCAACATCGTTCTCTGCACGATCGAGCTCAACCGCAGCCGCCCCATCGCCACCGACGCCGGCGCCGCCTCCTTCCGCAAGGACATGGAAGACTGGGCGCGGATCACCGACAACATCCTCATCTGGGATTACGTCATCCAGTTCTCCAACCTCGTCAGTCCCTTTCCCAACTTGCGGGTGCTGCAGCCCAACCTGCGCTACTTCGTCGACAACCACGCCGTCGCCATATTCCAGCAGGGCAACCGCGAAGTCGGAGGGGAGTTCTCAGAGCTGAGGGCCTACGTCATCGCCAAGCTCCTGTGGAATCCCGACGCCGATGCCGAGGCGCTCGTCGACGACTTCATCAGCGGCTACTACGGGGAAGCCGCCGCGTTCATCCGGCAGTACGTAGACCTCATGCACGACACTCTGACCGCATCAGGGAAGGGCCTGTCCATCTTCGGCAATCCCCACGCGCCGACAGACGGCTACCTGTCTCCGGACATGATGGCGGAGTACAACAGGGTCTTCGATGGCGCCGAAGCCGCTGTCGGGAAAGATCAGCCGGAGGTGCTGCAGAGAGTGAGAATCGCACGCCTGCCGCTGAACTACGCCATGCTGGAGCAGGCCAAGAGCAGGGTGGCGGGAGCAGGGGGAATGTTCCGGAAGGACAGCGGCGGGGGCTGGGAGGTGCGGCCGGAGATCCGTCGTCGTCTGGAGCTGTTCACGGAGCTGTGCAACCTGCGGGGAGTCAGCAGGGTAACCGAGTGGCACACCACTCCTGACGAGTATCGCGAGCGCTTCCTCAAGCTTCTGGAGCGGACACCCCTCGACCACCTCGCCAGCGGCAGACCCGTCGACTTCCGCACCCCCTACAGCCCCAAGTACCCCGCCGCCGGCGACCAGACCCTTACCGACGGGCTGAGAGGCCCTCTCGACCACAGCTTCAACTGGCTCGGTTTCGAGGGCAGCGATATGGAGGTGGTGGTGAATCTGCGGGAGCCGCGGACGATCAGCCGCGTCAGCGCCGATTTCCTCCAGACCATCGGCAGCTGGATCTTTCTGCCCGAGCGGGTGGTCTTTGAGGTTTCCACGGACGGCGAACACTACCAACCGCTGGCCGAGGTCGGGCGACAGGCAGAGGAAAGGGAGGGCGGCACCTTCGCCGAGACCTTCGCCGCCGACTTCGCTCCGCTGGAAGCCCGTTACGTCAGCGTGAGGGGGGTCAGCCGAAAAACCTGCCCGGACTGGCACATCGGCGCCGGCGGACCTTCCTGGATCTTCACCGACGAGATCGTCGTGCAGTAGGTGATCGACTCAGCCTTTCCGCCGCCTGGCGGGGTTCGGCGCCGCACCCTTTTCCGCATCGAGCTGGGCGGCGCCTACTCCACCTCCTCCATCACCAGCGATGTGGTGATGTCGATGCAGCCGCTGATCGAGCGGGCCACCGGGCAGTAGTCGGCGTGGACCGCGTGGACTCTTTCGGCCGCTTCGCGATGGGCCGGGTCGATCTTCAGATGATAGGTGACCCGGATCCGCCGGATCACCAGGACATTACCCGCCTTCTCTATCTCTCCTGTCGCCTCTGCGCTGAGCCTGTCTTCACTTGCGGGAATATCGCGCGCCTCCAGCGCGCCACCAAAGGTTCCCGTCAGTCACCCCGCCGCGGCCGAGACCACGTAGTCGAGGGTTGTGGCGTGCGGCTCGTGAACCGCCGCGTCCACTCCGTAGTGTTCGGCTATTTCCGAGTGCACCCCGAAGAGCACAGGCTCCTCCTCCGTCGGCAGGTAAGCCCGGCGCAGCGGTCCCTTCACTCTCTCGATGCGAATTGTAGATGTGTACACCACCGCGTCATCGGCCATCGGTACCTCCTTTGGTCCAACCCCCGCCTGCGCCACCACCTCGCCTGCACTATCTGTACTGCTGAGCCCAGTGCTCGCCCCGCTGATCTTCGCAATACATACGCCACCGGAGCAGCCGCTGGCAGCAGTTCAGCTCCACTGAAGCGTATTCGGCCTCGCCCGCGACATTGTCCAACTCATCCGGATCGGTGCGCAGATCGAAGAGAATCGGCGGCATGTTCTCGTCGGCGAAGTGGATGTATTTGAACTCCCGGTCTCGCACCACCCACAGGAGGTGCTTGTCGGGATCCCCCCCCTCTTCCTCCTTCTCCTGAGCCGCCATCCCCGCTCCGCGGTAGTCGAACTCGTAGTGAATCTCCGTCTTCGGCTCGTATCCCTCCGCTCCCTCCCCGCGCAGCAGGGGCAGCAGACTGCGGCCCTGAAATCGGTCGGGCACCCCCTCTCCCAGAGCCTCTATGAGCGTCGGTGCCGAATCGATGGCTTCCACAAAATGATCGAGGACCTGCCCGCGGGTGCCATCCGCAGCCGGCGATGGGTCGCGAATGATGTAGGGAATCCGCATGCCGCCGTCGTAGAACTGTCCCTTCCCGGTGAGGTAGTGGTCTCCGAGATGCTCGGCGTGGTCGGCGGAAAAGATGATCAGCGTATCCTCCCACTCCCCCGTCTCTTCCAGCGCCTTGAACAGGAGCCCGAGATTGTCATCCACCTCCGTGATCATCCCGTAATAACAGGCGCGGTACTCCCTCAGGTGCAGGTCGTCCTCCAGCTGCCGGGCGCCGAGATTCCGCAGGTACGGATGGCTCGGAACCAGTTCTTTGTGGTTTCGCGCCGCCGCGGACATGTCGGCCGGATCATACATGTCGCAATACGGCTCGCAGCAGATGTTGGGGGGATGAGGCTTGATATAGTTGAGGCTCAGCACCCACCCCTTGGCCTCGCCGCTCTCTCGCTGTGCCGACCTCTCCCGGACGTACTCAATCGCCCGATCGGTGACATAGCGGCACTCGCTGTGCTCTTTGCGGTATTTCGCCGGAAAATGCTGGGGCAGATGCTCCCCCGGGCCCTCGGCCGGCACGTCGGGCTGGTGAATGCCCGCGTGGCACCGCAGCTCCTCCGGATACCCCAGATCCGCCAGCCAGTCGAAGTACTCCCGACTGTCGTACTCGTGGTAGTAGACCCGCTCGAACCCGGGCAGCACATTGTCGTAACGCAGGCTGGTCAGGCGTTCGTCCCCCTCCGACAGCAGGTCGGGATCGACGGCGTAGTCGTTGTATCCGATCAACCCCGGATCGTATCCTGCCTGTCTCAGGGCGAAGCCGTAGTTGTCCTCTGCGTCCAGCAG
>PBRM01000178.1 GCA_002725915.1 Gemmatimonadota bacterium | reverse complement strand
TTTCTGCTTCAAGAACTTAGAAGACTGCTTCTTATGGCGACGCACGACGTATTCAGTTCGCAGAGTACTGGTCCCGGTCGACTCAAAGGTCGAGTTTCTCGCTGAGCAAACCAGCGCGGGATTTGCCGGGCTGCGCCAGGAAATGAAGCCGCGATTCGACTTCAACCCGCCAGGCGGCCCCTCACTTTAGCCGCCATCTCATCGGCGAACTTCACCATATAACCGCAGTCCCCGCCGATCTGCAGCCACTGGACGCCCCGCTCGGCCTGCAGGCAGGCGTAGTCCGCATCCACCGGCATTCCCGACCCTACGAAGATTCCCGCTGAACGAGCGGCTGCGATGGCTCGTTCCTGGGCCCTCAGCACGGTCGGATGCTCGACCTCTCCCAGCACCCCGAGTGAAGCGGACAGGTCGTGAGGACCCATGACGATCGAATCCAACCCGGGGATCCGAGTTATCTCTTCGATGACCTCCACCGCCTCCACGGTCTCGATCATGACGCTGACGAAGAGGCTGGCGTTGGCGCGGGCGACATAATCGGCGCCGCCTCTCCTGCCGTATTCGCTGGGCACACTCGGGCCGAAGCCGCGCTGTCCGATCGGCGGGTAGCGGCAGTCGGCGACGATCCGCCGCACCTCCTCGACACTCTTGACCTGGGGGACGACGACTCCGGGTGCTCCGGCATCGATAACGGGTTTGATGAAGGCGGTGGCGCTGCTCGGAACGCGGACGACGACGGCGGTGCGGCGGCTGCGGGCGGCGAGAAGATGCCCGCGCATGGCCTCTGGGCTCATGGCGGAGTGCTCGAGGTCGATCCACAAGAAATCGACCGCCTCGGCCAGGGCGTCCGCCGCCTGGGGATCGGTAAACGAGAGACCGGACCCTATCAACACCTCGCCGGCGCTCAAGCGCTGGCGGAATTCCTCGATGGCTTCGAACATGTATCAGTCTTCTCCTTGACAGGTGGCGGCACTCGTCTGTCTTCCGGCCGCGTCGGTGGCGGCGGCCGAAGTAGGTCGACAGTCCCATCTCGCCAGAACCGCCGACGGCCTTCGCTCCCACCTGGTGCTGGCGGATGATAGCGACCCGCGCGATGCCGAGGCAGAGCGCCGATGGCCTGCAGGGCGGTGGCGGCTTAGCAAGATAAACCCGGCGCGCGGGTTCAGACAACTCAGTGAAGATGACGATCAAGAAAGAAGGGGACGTCCTCTCCCCGAGCACGAGGTAGTGTGGTGAGATCCGAGAATCCACATCAAGATGGGAGACGAGATCTGTATCGAACTTGCAGCGGCAGGGAGGTGGTCATATACTGAACCGCTCACAGGGCGATCTTCATCGCCTGCGCGCAAGATCAATCGAGCATCGACGGATAGATTCCATGAGAGTCGTAACGGGAACGATCTGCCACGAGACCAGCACTTTCACGCCAGTTGCAACTACGTGGGAGAGCTACCGCGAGCGCTTTGGATACCGCCGCGGCGAGGAGATCCTCGAGATTTTCTCGGCTACCAACACGCCCACGGGCGGTTTCATCGAGGGTGCCAGGGCCCACGGTTTCGCGCTGATTCCCACCATCTTTGCCGAGCCTCAGCCGAGCGGGCCCACGCCGCGAGATATCTTCGACGAGATTCTGGAGGAAATGCTCTCAGGCATCCGCTCCGCCGGCGCCATCGACGGAGTTCTGCTGCAGCTGCACGGCGCCATGGTGGCCGAGGGACTTGACGATGGTGAGGGGCATATCCTCGAGGCGGTACGGGAGGTGGTGGGACCGGACGTACCCGTCGTCGGGCAGCTCGACATCCACTCGAACATCTCGCACCGAATGGTGGAGATGGCCGATGTCCTCATCGGTCGGGAGACCTATCCGGAAGTGGACATGGCGGAGCGCGGGCGCGAATGTGCAGACGTGCTGGTGCGGATCGTCGAGGAGGGCGTAAGACCGACGATGGCGCTGCACCAGATCGACATGGTTTGGGGGATGAATCAGGTTACGGCGCATCCTCCCATGCGCGAGGCGATCGCCGAGCTCCACCGTATCGAATCCGAAGCGGGCGTGATATGCGGCTCGATCGCCACCTGCTTCCCGCTGGCGGATATCCCCGACATGGGGGCGTCGGTCTACATCGTCACCGATGGTGATCGCGACCTTGCGCAAGCATACGCCGATGAGCTCGGCGCCTGGCTGTTCGAGCGCCGGGCCGACTGGCACTTCGAGCGCAAGACGACGCGGGAGGCGTTGGTGGAGGCGAAGGCGTCGGGGAAGTTCCCCGTGGTCATCGCGGACCGGGACGACAACACCGGTGGAGGCTCGCCCGGGGACAGCACCGGCATGCTGAGGGCCTTCCTGGATGCCGACCTCCAGGACGCCTGCATCCTCTACATGGTGGATCCGGAATCCGTGGCCCAATGCCACGAGGCCGGTGTAGGCGCTGAGCTGAATCTGGTGGTTGGAGGCAAGTCGTCTCCCATGCAGGGGGACCCGTGCCGCATGAAGGGGCTGGTGAAGGCGATCTCGGACGGCCGCTTCCGCTACGACGGCCCTATGTTCGAGGGGTTGGGGGGAAACATGGGAGACTCCGCTCACATCTCCCAGGGCGGAGTGCACGTGCTGTTGGTGTCGCGTCAGGAGCAGCCGTTCGACACCGCCTTCGCGCGCACACTGGAGCTCGACCCGAAGCACTGCCGCTATATCGGCGTGAAGTCGGCGGCCCACTTCCGCGCTGGATACGAGTCGTGGGCAGGCGCCATTTATTCGGTGAGCGAGCCCAGCGTGCACAATCCCGCCGCTGGCCGGCTCGCCTTCAAACGACTGGGTAGGAAGCTCTATCCCCTGGACGACATCTGAGCAACACGCGGTGTCGTCAGCGCCACCGGTTATGTACCATCATCCCGACCACTGGCTGCGGGTGCGCGAGGCGGAGCGGAGGCGATGATCTCCGACTACCAGTTGGAATGCCGGCGGGTCTGGCGCCAGGCCCGCGAGTCGGGCCTTCGAGCGGGGCAGCACCAGTGACTATGGGTGCCGACGTCATCGTGGTGGGGGCCGGTGCTTTTGGCTGTAACGCGGCCTGGCACCTGCGGCGTCGGGGCCTGGAGGTGCTGGTGGTGGAGGCCGTGGACCGGCCGGCCACTCAGGCCACCGGAGCGGCCGCCGGCTTCGTTGCCCAGTTCTCCTCCGTCCACCACTCCGAGTGGGGAGAGGTGGAGTGGGGCATGCAGCGCTACGGCATTGGGTTCTATGCGGATCTGGCTGGACGCTGCGGGCGCGACATCGGTTTCTGCCCCTGTGGTATCGCCTACATCTATCAGAGCCGGGAGGGGTGGGAGCGGGCACAGGTCGCCATCGAGGCCGCGCGGGCGCTCGAGACGCAGCTGGAGGCGTTGACGGCAGGGCGTGCTTCCGAGGTGGTGCCCGAGATCCGTTTTGAACGCACGGCGGGTACTGTCTTCGATCCGACAGCGATCCGACTGCGGGCAGGCGACGCTATCGCGGCTTTGGCGGCGGAGGTGGCCCTGCAGGGTGTGCGCTTTGAGTACGGGGCCGCTGTCGAGGCCTTGCTGGGCGCGGGGGAGGGGCGCATACGCGGCGTTCAGACAAGCCGCGGAGACTTCGTCAGCTCGCGGGTGCTGCTGGCGACGGGCGCATGGACCCGTCCCTTGCTGGCCCGAGTTGGAGTGCAGCTCGCAGCCGAACCGGTGGTTGTGGCGCGCTACACCACCCGGCCTCTGGCGGGTATCCGCCGGCAGATGCCCATGCTCATGTTCTCCGACAGCGAGCATCGGTTCTGGATTCGCGCGGAAAGGGGCGGCCTCCTGATTGGCGGCGCGGACCCCAAGCCGCTGCCCGACGATCGCCGCGTCGATGCGGCCTTGCCGCCCTTCGTCCACCAGCTTCCCGGAGATCACGCCATTCGCATGCGGGAAAACGTGCGCAAGGTGGAAGATATCCTGCCCGCTCTCAAGGAGGCGGACATCGACGAAATCAAGGCGGGAATGCCGTGCTATACCGACGACAGGCTGTTCGCCGCCTCGGCCGTAGCGGACGTCGAGGGGCTGTATGTGCTGGCGGCGTGCAACGAGGCCGGGATCACTCACGGGCCCGCTCTCGGCCGCCACATGGCGGAGCTCATCACCGACGGGGAGACCGAGCTGGACGGCTCGAGGTATGACCTTGCGCGTTTGTCGAGAGGCTGATAAGGAGCTATGGCAACGATATTCGAAAGAGTTTCACGGCAGCTGCTGCCATGTGAGACGTGGTAGGTAGGCACACACGACAGCCCAGGAGCTGAGGATATGCATATTGAGGAAGTCAGCGCTGTTTCGGCGATGGTACCCTACGCCGCTCCGGTTGGTCCCTATGTCGGTCGTGGCGGCGGCAAGGGCTCCCTCGGCGGCTCGGGTCTCATCGTAAAGGTGGTGAGTGACGAGGGTCTGGTGGGTTGGGGGGAAGGCACCGGAGCTTTCGACACCGACATTAACGGTCTGCTCGCGGGGCGTCACGCCGCCGACATCGAGGCCGCCACAACGGCCATGGAGGGTGCCGGTATCGGTCGGGGGCCGATGTCGGGGGTGGAGATGGCCCTGTGGGATCTGGTTGGGAAGAAGGCGGGTCTGCCCGTGTGCCGCCTGCTGGGCGGGGTGGTGCGGGAGGAGGTCGACTTCTGCGCGTGCATGGGTCTCAAGGAGCCGTCGGCATCGGCCGCCACGGCGAGGGAGTACATCGAGCGCTGGGGATTCCGTTTCATCAAGACCAAGGCCGGAGACGATCCGGAGCAGGACCTGGGTATCGCCGCTGCCATCCAAGCCGAGATCGGCGAAGAGGCGGCACTGAGGCCGGACGCCAATTCGGCATACGGGACCGATGTGGCCGAAGAGACGCTGAGGAAGATGAGAGACCTGGGGGTTGGGCTGTTCGAGGACCCCTGCTCCAGGGAACACATCGACTGTCTCTTGCGCATGCGACGAGATCTGGACATGAAGATCCTCGTCAACATGGGAGTGGGAACCGCCGACAGCGTCATCGACCTGCTAGAGGCGGGGGCAGCGGACATGCTGATGCCGGACACCCCGGCAGCTGGTGGTTTGCTGCGGGTCAAGAGGGTGGCGGAGACCGCCGCGGCGTGGGGGGTGCCAACGCTCATGCACTGCTCCCACGACCTCGGCCTAAAAACGGCGGCCATCACTCATATAGCGGCGTCGACGCCCGGGTTTTCCGGTCCCAGCGATACCTGCTACCACGGGCTCGTCGACGACATCCTGACCGAAAAACTGCAGTTTGTCAACGGTCGCCTGCGCGTGCCTATGGGTCCGGGATTGGGTGTGGAGGTCGATGAGGAGAAGCTCGCCAAATACAGAAGAGATTTACCATGACCACAAAGGCGCTCGCCCCTCATTCGGTCGACGGCTCTCTCGACATCTACAAGCGCGCCCAGCACTTGATTCCAGGCATCACCCAGCTGCTCAGTCGCCGGCCCAGCCGGGCGGCGCTCGGCTTCAGCCCCATCTACGCAGAGCGGGCCAAGGGGTGCCGCATCTGGGACGTGGACGGCAACGAGTACGTGGACTGGATGAGTGCCGTGGGTCCCATCATCCTCGGTTACGCCGACGACGTCGTGGACGCGGCCGTGAAGGAGCAGATCGACCGCGGCTCGGTGTACAGCATCGTCCACGAGACCTCGGTGGAGCTGGCGGAGGAGCTGGTGCGACTGATCCCCTCGGCCGAGATGGTGCGCTACGCCAAGGGTGGTGGCGAAGCGTGCACGGTGGCGGTGCGCATCGCCCGAGGGGTGTCGGGGCGCGATCGGGTCCTGTTCTGCGGCTACCACGGCTGGCACGACTGGTATCTGGCAGCGAACCTGGGAGGCGAGAAGCTGGGCGGCCACCTGCTGCCGGGCATCGAGCCCATCGGCGTTCCCGCCTGTCTCGAGGGCACCGTGATGCCCTTCGAGTATGGCGATCTCAACATGCTGGAAGACCTGTTGAAACAGAACGAGGGTGAGGTGGCCTGTATCATCATGGAGCCCATGCGCACCGAGCTGCCACCGGAGGGGTATCTGGAAGGTGTGCGCGAGCTGGCGAGCCGGCACGAGGTGGTCCTCATCTTCGACGAAGTCTCCAGCGGTTTCCGCATCGCCCTGGGTGGAGTGCAGGAGTTTACCGGCGTTACTCCCGACCTGTCCGTCTTCGCCAAGGCGATCTCCAACGGTTACCCGATGGCGGCGGTGGTGGGCAAGCGAGAGTTTATGGAACCGGCGTCGCGGATGTTCATCTCCAGCGCTTACTGGGACGACAACGTGGGGATCGCGGCGGCGCTCGCCACCCTGAAGGAGCTGCAGCGCCGCGATGCGGTCTCCCACTTCGAACGCCTGGGGGGTGAGTTCAAGGCGCGCATCAACAAGGTGGCTGGCGATGTAGGAGTGCAGGCCGAGTGCGTCGGCGTGGCCGCCCATCCCGGCATTCGCTTCCAGGTGGACGACCCGGCCGACGCCGGCAAGGTGGCGACTCTATTCATTCAGGAGAACGCCCGCCGGGGATTGATTCTCTCCACCGGCTTCTTCTTCAACTGCGCCCACGACGAAGCGGCACTGGCAAAGACCGAGGAAGTGGTAGGCGAGAGCTTCGCCGTGATCGCGGAGGGATTGGCGCAGGGACGTCTTGACGAATTGCTGGAGTGCGAGATTCAGGAGGATCTTTTCAGGCGGCTGGTCCGCTAGTCAACGAGTGCTGTGCAGAGATAACTTGCGCGAGGCGCCCGAAGAAGAGGAGTTGAGCGCGCGCGAGAGAGAGAGCTCAATGCAAACTCTGAATGTCCCCGTGCGCTGGTACAGCGGCGGTGAGAAATACGACACCCTGAATCTGGAGCTGGACAAGACTGCCTTCATGATCGTGGACAGCGACGGCGGCGCCTCAAACGAGTATGTGGAGGAGGGTATTGCGCCGGCGCTGGCGGCGGCCCGCAGAATAGGAATGCGGGTCCTCTTCATCCACAACGACTTCTCCCTGGCCGACGAGCCCGGCAGCATAAAGAGGGAAATCCACGGCACCCGCTGGGGGAACGCCGAGGCGGGCGAGCGGCCGCCGCCGCCCCGGGAGCCGGTGAAACCGCGCTACTCCCCGTCGATTCAGCCTCTGCCCGACGAGCCCGACTTTCCCAAACGCGAGTGGTCGGGGTTTCACGAGACTCACGTCGACTACCATCTGCGCTGCTACGGCATCAAGACGCTGGTATCGGTCGGATTCAGCCAGCGCTCCTGCCTCTACCAGACTCTCAACGGAGCGGTGGAGCACAATTACCGCGTCATCATGCTGCGGGATTGCACCTACTCCAGCGAGTACCCCGATACCGTAGATGAGAGCCTGCCGGAAAAAGGCTGGCTGCGAAAGATCATGATGCGGAACTTCGAGCACGTCGTGGGATACACCTCGACGTCGGCCGAGTTCTCCAAGGCGTGCGTGGAATTTGCAGGGAAGACAGTCTGAAGGCCTGATTCGAACGGGCTTCGCGGTCCGTCCACCTCCCTGAGCACGACTCCTGGCAGGCCCTCATCTCAATCCGCCAGCCCACACCAATCCATGGTCGCGAGGGCATAGGTCTTCGTCGCCGTCAGCAATTCGTCTATGTCTATGTACTCATCCGGGGCATGGGCGACCAGCAGACTCCCCGGGCCGTAGACGATCGCCGGCACACCCTGGGCGCCCAGAAAAGCGGCGTCGCAGACAGCGTAGAAGCCAGCGAACTTCGCCGGTCCCGCGAATCGAGTGCCTTCGGCGGCCTCTTCGTGAGCACCGGCGACTGTGGCGCAGATGGGATGGTCCAGATCTACGACAAAAGGTGGCCAGTTGACCTTCCAGTCGAACTCGGGGGGATGGTGGCGGAGCCACTCGTCTAACTGGGCGGCGTGGTGGACAAAGGTTTCGAATTCCTCTTTGACCGCCGCGGGATCCTCGTCCGGATGGTACCAGATGCAGTATTCGATGAGGCAGTATTCAGAGATGAAAAACGGCACTTGAACTCCGTGGGGGGCGCCCGAAATGACGCCCGGCAGCATGCTGAAATGCCCTGGCTTGAACAGCGGATGCTTTTTCGTCAATCCCCACTCATCTTCCAGTTTTCGCACGGCGTTGACGATGAAGACGCCCTTGTCTATGGCGTTGACCGCTACCTGTGTGCCCATGCCCCCGGCGCGGATGGTCTCGCCGCGTATGGCCGCGTGGCTGGCTTTTCCCTCGACGCTGACGCTGACCCACAGCAGGCCCGTTGACACCGGAACGACCGCTAGAGGATGGGGAGGGGCAGAAGGCTCGGAGACGATGGCGGCATCGGCTCTGTGGCCCCGTTTTACCAGAGACCCCGCGCCGAGGGTGGCGCCGTCCATGTTCTCCTCACCCACCGTGCTGGTGAGTATCACGTCCCCCTGCAGACGCAGCCCGGCCTGCTGAATCGCTTTGACGGCCATCATCTGCGACACCACCGGGCCTTTCATGTCGCAGGAGCCGCGGCCGTAGATGCGATCCTCGGTCACCTTTCCACTGAAGGGATTTCCGGACTTCCAGTTCTCTTCGCGTCCCGGGGGCACCGTGTCGATATGCCCGTTGTGGATGAGGGACTTCCCGCCACCGCTCCCCTTCCAGGTGCCGGCCAGGTTTGCGCGCTTCTCCGCTTCCTCCCACATGTCCACCGTCAATCCCATCTGACGGTAGATCGCCTCGAGATAATTGTTCGCCGTCGTCTCCCCTCCCAGCTCTTCGTCTGTGTCCACTCCGGGATAGTTGGGGTTGACGCTGCGGATCCGGACCAGCTCGCCCACGGTCCGCACGATTTCGTCCTTCATCTGGTCAATCGCTTCCATGACCTTCTGCTTCTGGGCGATGGCCGACATAGTCCGCATCCTTTCGCAGAGAGTGAGCTAACCGAAATCCGGACTTTAACATCATACAGAAACGGTGGGGGAATGTCACGCTGGGGCGTGGCCCGGGCCGACTGACGGTCTCTGCAATTGCGGCTGCATTCGGGAGG
>PBRM01000177.1 GCA_002725915.1 Gemmatimonadota bacterium | reverse complement strand
GTGCTGCATGTCCTCCCAGACAACGGTGAACGGCGGGAAGTCCTTATCCCGAACCGCCTCCGTGGGACTCGGGCCCAGCCCGTTGAAGAGGAAGTAGATCGTCTGGATACCGTAGGTGCGCGCATAGATGCGGGACAGTTCCTGGCCGAGGTATTTGGTGCACATGTAGTAGCCTGTGCCCGGCCATTCGGGTATGGCGTCGACATCGAAGTCGTGATCGAACCAGTACCTCGCCGACTGAGCGGCGGTGTTGACGACCTTGGTGATGCCCAATTCCCTGGCGGCTTCCATAATGTGGTAGGTGCCGCGGGTGTTGACGTGAAAGCTGAGCGATGGGCTGTCGCGAACGACGGCGAAGTTGACGATGGCGTCCATGCCGCGGCTGGCGTCAAGGACCTGCTCGTACGAGGTGATGTCCAGGGTCAGGATGTCTCTGCCATGCGGATGGGGGACGACGTCGGAGAGGAGCAGGTCGTAATCCGCCTCGAGGCCCGGGGTGATGTAGGGGCCGATATCGCCGCAGGCTCCGAGGACCAGGACCTTCTTCCTTACCACTTCGCCAACTACTTGATTAGTATAGTACTTACCTGCCATCTTGCAGCCTGTTTGGGTGCCCTGGCGCAAACTGCCGGGGCCTTGTGGGCACGCCATGATTGCACCCGTGTTGGGCGCGACTCAGCCACAGTCTGATCAAGTGGCGGCGGCGAGCGGTCTGTCCGTAGTCTTCGAACGCCGTGCGGTTGTGGAGGATCCAGCGGTTGCTGGTGAAGAGCATCTGCCCAGGCGCCAGGTCGAATTCCACCCTGAAGGAATGCTGGCGAAAGAGTTCCTCCAGCGCCTCGATGGCCCTCTGTTGTTCACTTGTGAGGGGGCGCCCGATGCGTTCGTGTCCGACCTCGATATAATAGCGCATGTATCTCTGAGTCAGGCCCAGTCCTTCATCCCAGCGGAAGATCGGATGCTCGGACACGGGCGACTCACCTTCGGCTATCTGTCCCCTGCGGTCAAAGCAGAATTCCCGGTAGAGCGTCTCGAGCAAATCTGAGTGCCGCTCGAGGAGCGCGTTGTGCACCGCGTAGGCACTGAGAAGCTGGCTTTTTCCACCCGACTTGGCGGGTTGCAGGCAGAGGAGTCCGACCACGTCGGGCAGCCGAGGGTTGAAGGCATTGTCGGTGTGGAAGGTGCTTTCTGCATTGGTGACGGAGAAGCGGGAACCCCCGGTTACGCTCCCACCGGTATCGCGCACGTCGTAGAGCAGGGATCCCCCGATGTCCTGCTCGAAAGGCGCTCCTATGAGCTGACCTATGATCCAGTAGGCGGCCCGGGCCCGGTCGGCATGGGCGGTCAGTGTCCCCGGAGGATCGACGATGACGAAGCCACGGCCCGAACTGAGAGCGTCGATCGCCGGCAATAGAGCGCCTGTGCACGCCCCGAACTGACTTCGATCTATCTGCATCTCGGTCAGCGGCCGGCGACCGCTCTCCTGGCGGCGGCCGGCCAGATCCAGTTCAGCCACGCATTCGTCGGATAGCGCACAGTGCCATGAGGGGGGCGTATCGATGGTGTCTGCCGTCCAAGCCCGAGCGTCCGAGATGGCTTCTCGCAATACAGTGGGTTGACTCATAACCGGCTGGTCTCCGTTGATCGGACGCTCTATGAGTTATGGCGGCCGGAGGCCGATGTTCTCGTGTCCGCTGGGATGAGCGGAGGTATTGCGGTCTTGACGACTGATGTCAGCAATAGCACCTGGTGGATTTTACGGTCGACCAGGTGCGCGAGCGAACTCCAAGACAATAGTATAGGAGGCAGCGGGCCTCAACCCAGCGAGGCAACCCAGCGAGGCAACCCAGCGAGGCAACCCAGCGTGAGCATAGTCGAGGTCGTGGGACAGGACTGACGGGAGGTCGAGAGACAAGATGTGCAGCGGGCCGCCTGACGCGTGTGGACAACGTCGTGCTTGATGTGTCGGTGGAGCTGGCGCGCAAGGAGATCAACCTGGGCCAGCTGAGGACCCCGGAGCCCACGGCGGTGAGGATTCTAGTCGCTGGTGATTACCGGCGACTGGCTCGCGCGCTTGTGCATGTCGGCGAATTCGGCGCTGCCGTCGTCGTCGAGCAGTTCGGTCTGACAGCCCCAGTCGTCGACGGGCTGGTTGCCCTTGCCGTAGAATGTCCACTTCTGTCCGGAATTGGCGAAGTAGATGTTGACTCCGCCCGGACGGATCACTTTGACCAGGCGGCGGGGGAGGGAGTGGTCGGCCTTCTCGACCCGATAGTGCTCCAGCGCGTCTCTGTCCAGCTCGATGCCCAGACCCGGTCCTTCCGGCACGCGGGCGTGGCCTCCGACCACGGGCATGCGCTCGGTGAGCAGGCTGTGCTCATAGAGCTCGTGGCAGGTGATGGTCGGCCACTGGGCGTGGGTGAGCACGGCGCTCAGGTGCAGGGAGAGGGTGGTCGTGGGTGCGGCGCCGACCATCTGCAGGAAGAAGGGCATGTTGAGCGAGGCGGCGGTGGCGCCCTGGCGCATGATCTGCGAAACGCCGCCGCCAAGAACCCAGCCGTCGCAGACTCCCCCCATCTCCACCCCCTCGCGGGCGCCGATGGTGCCGTAATGGTGGGCGATGGCGCTCTGGATCTGGGAGCGCAGAAAGTGGTTGCCGGAGGCGTCGTTCCGCGGTATGGGGTCTTCGAAGATCTTGATCTTTGGAAAGGTCTGCTCGAGCTCGCGCAGAAGGGGGACGGCATTGGAGGCGTTGTTGAGAAAGGCGTTCCAGTCGGCGTCGATGCGGAAGTGGTCGGGCGTGGCTTCGCTGATGCGGCGGATGGTCTCGCGGACGTCGAACCAGGGCCGGGTTTTGATCTTGATGCAGGTGTAGCCGAGCTCGACCGCGGTAATAGCTTCGATCTCGTATTTCTCCGGCGACATGTCGTGGTCCCAGAATGAGATGGCGCACCAGTCGCGGCACTTGGTGCCCAGCAGCCGGTACACGGGGACGCCCGCAAGCTTGCCGGCCGCGTCGAAAAGGGCCATCTGCAGCCCGGCGCCCAGGGAATCGTCCCACATGGTTTCGGCCGGAGGCTTGCCGACGACGCGCTCGTGATCCCGGACGCGGCCCCAGGTGTAGTTCTGGATGGTCTCTCCCCAACCGACGATGCCGCCGTCGGTTTCGACGCGGGTGATCTCCAGCTCGGACCAGGAGTGGACACCGGCGCGTTCCATCTCCCTGCGCACGCGATCGACAAAGGGGACATGTAGTATGAAGCGCTCGACGTTGGTGACTTTAGCGGTCATCTATGGTCCTTTCGCTGCGGTTGAGAATGCTCTGACACAGACTGGTGACGATCTCGTCTCTCACCGCGCCGGATGAGTTGCCGTTGGGAATCACGAGGTCAGCGTGGGCTCTGGTCGGCAGAATGTAACGGTTGTAGTTCGGCTCGACACACTCCCTGTTGTAGTTGAGGATGGTATCGAGACCTCCGCCATACCCGGCGGCGAGATTGCGTTCGGTCCGCCTGACGAGCATCTCTTCGAGATCGGTTTCCACGAAGCACCTGATATCCATCAAACGTCTCATTCGCGGATAGCAGAGGGCGAGGTGACCATCGAGGATGACGACATCGACAGCTGATATTTTCTCGCAGGATGAGACCATCTCCTCCACCATCAGTGAGTCCGGG
This sequence comes from Gemmatimonadota bacterium, assembly GCA_002725915.1. GTDB lineage: Bacteria > Latescibacterota > UBA2968 > UBA8231 > UBA8231. Next base: position 3,468 of record PBRM01000177.1, on the reverse strand, counting down.
CGATTGTAGTCTGCCCGGGGCTCTCCATGATGGCTCGAATAGTACCGGGGCAGCTGATCGGCGGGTTTGAAGAACCGGTCCAGCCCGATGATTTCGGCGGATTTCGGCTGCAGGCCCTCGACGATGCTGGCGGCAATGGTAGACTTTCCCGAGCCGCTGCCGCCGGCGATCCCAATGGTCAGGCGATCGGGGGTCCTGGCCTCGAGCAGCAGGCCTTGCAGGTAGCGCGACATGATGGCGTTCGAAGAGAACAGGCAGGAGTAATCGAGAGTCCGTTTCACCCTGTGCGGGCAAATTTACGGCTTTGACGCGGCGCGATGGTGTCCAGCTCGATATGGCAATCACGACGAGACCTATCGATGAAAGAGATCGGAGGATCTGTCGGCTGGGGTCTCACGAATTTTGCTCGATCAACTCGATCAAGCGGTCGATGCACTCTCTGACGAATTCCGGATCCTCCGCGTGGGTGTCGCGCTCGACGATCTCGATGGTGTCGGGCAGCCGGGCCTTCAGCTCTTCGAAGAAGGCGTCGTCGCCTTCCGGATCGCGGAGCTCGCCGCCCTCCATGGCGTAAGCGCCGGTGCCGCCGCGGGGCATCATGAAGACCGCGCTGCCCGTGGTATGCTGCAGCCGCGTGGCGATGTCCTGGGCGAGCTCGACCATCTCCCAAGGCCGTAGCCGCGGCACGAAGACGACGGGGTTGTGGAAGACGTGGAGGTGGTCCTTGTAGCGGTCCGGCACAGTGTTCGGCGGATCGACCAGGACACCGAGATGTTCGGCGCCGCCGGGAACCAGGACCTGTGGCAGGCCGAGTTTGCCGGCGACCGTCAAGCGCTCGGGACCGCCGGCGCGAAGACCTTCGAAATGCTCGTCGGCGATTTCCCCCATGGCGTAGTCGAAGACGCCGCCGATGATGCCTTCCTTCATCATCTGCTCCATCGCCCGCCCACCGGAACCGACGGCGTGGAAGACGATGACCTCGTAGCCCTTGTGGTGGAGGCAGTCGATCGCCTCGAGCGCGCCCCGTGTCAGCACACCGAGGTTGGACATGCCGATCAGCGGCTTGTCCGTCGCTTCATCCCCCACTGGATCCGCGTCCACCAGCGCCATCCCGTGCGCCGCGCCGGCGGCCCTGGCGAGGATCTTCCGGGTGAACGGATTCAGCCCGAGGATGTCGGCCACGGAGAACATCATGGTGATGTCGACGATGTCGACGTAGGCGGAGGTGTCTCCCGAGGCGACGGTCGACACCATGACTTTCGGGAAACCGTATGGCAGCTGCCGCATGGCCTGGGTGCAGACAGCGGTGCCCTGGAGGCCACCGAGTCCGAGGACGCCGTGCACCGAGTCCTCTGCGATTCTCTCCAGCAGGATCTTTGCCGCGCCGCCGCCCATGATCGGCTGAGCCGCCTCGCGGCTCGGGTCTTTCAGCATTTCCGCGATCGACGAGCTGCCCAGCCGGGCGACCTCCTGGCGCGAGATGTCCGCGGTCATCGACGGCTCGCCGGTCACGCCGATGTCGATGACGAGCGCGGAGCTTCCCAGCTTCTCGAGCTGTTCTCGGAGGAAGGAAGCCTCCTGACCCTTGGTGTCGAGCGTGGCGAGGACGGCAATTACTTTGGTCATGAGATTCGTCCTCGCGGCTAGTGGTTGAATCTCAGGTCGGCAAAGCGCTTACAGGCATCGTAGACAGCCGCCTCGATGGGGATTCTCTCCGTCGAGGATCCCGTCCATATGCCGTCACACGTCGTCCTGTCAAGGATGTGCTGGCTGTCCTCTGGCGTTTCCATCGCCGAGCCGTGAGCGATGAGGATGATGTCCTCTTTGAGCTTGCGCACCTTGGCGTTGACCTCCTCGGTGCGTGCCGAGGTCTGGTCGATGGTCTCGCCCGTGTCGTAGCCTCTCAGGCCGCCTTTGGTAGTGCCGGCGTGAAAGCAGAAGACATCGGGCTGCGCCTGCTCGACCATAAGGCGGCTGTCCTCTTCGTCGAAGGCCAGACCGATGGTCACCATCTCCATCTCCCTGGCGACCTGCAGCAGCTCGATCTCGTTCTGGAAGGTGATGCCGCTGTTGGTCAGGACCCTGAACACCTCGCTGTCCTTGTCCACGTAACTGATAGACGGGCCGATGTTGGAGATGCAGTAGACCCCCATCGCCTTGCACCGTTCAATCACCTGCACCATGTCCTTCAGCGGGTCGTTGGCGTTGACGCAGGCGCAGACGAAGGCGTCGCCCTTGAGCGCCGGCATGATGTCCTGCTCGGTGTAGTCGAGCGTCTGTTTGTTGGAGTCGAGTATCGGCCAGAGCATCGACATCGTGCCCATGCCGTTGGCCCGCAGTCGCGCCCCGGAAAAGGTGTTGATGCAATCCGCGCCGGCCTTCTCGAGCATCTGGGCGACGAGGCCACTGCCGGCACTGGAGATGAGGATGGGGATGCGCTTGTCGATCTTGGCCTGGAGCTTGGTCATAATCTCCAGTCGGTTGGTGCGCGAAACGATCACGAGGGGTCTCCTTTCCCGCTGTCGTCTTCCAGTGGAAAGCGCTCGGTAATCCGCATCAGCGGCTGCCCCACGGATACAAAGCGGTAGGTGCGGCTGATCAGCGGCCGTCGCCGCAGGTGAGCGAGCGATTCGGGCAGCTCTTCGTCCAGGGTCTCGCCGCCGCACCACAGCAGCTCGCCGTGAGACTCCACCTTCCCCTGGATGAGCAGTCGCCCCAGCCCCTCGTCCTCGCGGTCCAGCCCCAGCTGCACAGATTCGGGCAGGCGCTCGGGCAGCAGCAGGGCCTCGCCATAGACGTAGACCTCGCCGCTGTCTTCGCCGCGCAGCAGCACGCGACGGTGCACGACCGACGCCCCTGCCGGAGCGTCGAGCCAGGCGTCGCTCGTCGACAGCTGGTCGGGCACCTGCGACAGCATCAGCACCTTCACCGGTTCGAGCCGATACGCCTCAATGAACTGCGTCACCAGGCCGACCATGACCAGCAGACTGCGCTGAAACGGTGACAGCGTCGCGAAGTCGAGGTCCTCCAGGTTGTCGGGCCGCAGGTCCTGGGCTGTGAAGAGCTGCGGTATCAACTCCGTCGCGAACTGCGTTTGCGATGATTGCGTCTTGCTCACTCCAGTGTCGCCATAGGCTATATAGATCGGCGGAGATTTCCGGAAGGATAAAAGGGCTAATCGATGGTGTGGTCAATGCCGAGATGAGATCGGCAAATTTCTCTACAGCTTTATTGTCTACCTGGCCCGTGTCTTCATCCATTCGCTGTGATATTAAGAATATTCCCCCTTGTTATATCCCCCTTGTTTCTGTGCTGCAAGTGCCCATTGTGCTGCAGATAGGGAATCAGGTGGGCACGTTTACAACAGCCACAATTATAATCGGCTCCTCCGGAGAATCTGTGGGTGAAAGAGCCCGGTTGCGCCGACGGACATAGAGGAGGCCGAGGATAGCACAGGCGCATCATTCC
>PBRM01000176.1 GCA_002725915.1 Gemmatimonadota bacterium | reverse complement strand
CCGGGAATGATGCGCCTGTGCTATCCTCGGCCTCCTCTATGTCCGTCGGCGCAACCGGGCTCTTTCACCCACAGATTCTCCGGAGGAGCCGAAATCATTAACAGCGATGTTATCGTCACGAACATGGTCTGCGCGAGTCTAACAAGGAGGGCATACTGTGAAAATCACCGATCTCAAATGCGCCATCATCGGCCACAACCCCGTCGTCAGAATCACGACGGATGAGGGCATCGAGGGGTATGGGCAGGCCGAGAGCCCCAAGAGGTACCTCAAGCCACACGTCCTGTTCTATCGAGACCACGTCCTGGGAAGGGATCCTACCGATGTCGAGCGCGTGATGTCGACCATTCGCCGACTCGGCGGCTTCAAGCCGTGGGGAAGCGCAGTCAGTGCGATCGAATTCGCCCTGTGGGACATTGCCGGCAAAGCGGCCGGTGTGCCGGTCTACAAGCTGCTGGGCGGCAAGGTGCGCGACAAGGTCCGCGTCTACAACGGCGCCGTCCGTCCGCCGTTGGAAGGGATTACACCACAGCACTACGCCGACAACATGCGTCAGATGAAAGAGTCCCCCGAGAACTTCAGCATCATCAAGCAGGGCGTCGCCTTCCACAGCCCCATGTCCACGGAGGTTCCCGACTTCTACTACGGGGATCACGTCGACGCCCGTTTCCATCCGAATAGGGGATTGCTGACCGAGAAGGGCTTCAAGCACTTGATGGCCTGCATAGAGGCGACGAAGGATGTCTGCGGCGACGAAGTCGGGCTCGCCCTGGACGCCGGGCCCGGGATGATGGCCCCGGATCTGTTGCGCCTCGCCAAGGAATGCGAACCCCTCAACCTGATGTGGATCGAGGATGCCCTGACTGGCGACTACGTCCCCTATGTGCTACCGGATGTTTACCGGGACGTCACCATGGCCACATCGACACCGATCCACACGGGCGAGCAGATCTACCTGCGCCAGAACTTCAAGGATCTGATCGAGCAGAAAGCCGTCAATGTCATCGGTCCCGATCCGGCCGACATCGGCGGCATCGCAGAGTTGAAATGGGTTGCCGAGTACGCCGACCTGCACGGCATTCTGATGGCGCCCCACGGCACCGCCGACGGGCTCATCGGTCTGGCGGCGCTCGTCCAGGTCTGTGCGACCCTGCCGCCCAACTACATCGCCTTTGAATATCCGACCGGTAACCCGGAATGGTGGTACGACATCATCGACGGTCTCCCCGACCCGATCGTCACCGACAGCTACATCGATGTCTGGGATACCCCGGGCCTGGGGGTATCATTCAACGACAAGGCCAGGGCGTACTTACGAGAGGAGGACGCCGACTTCTTCGATTAGTAGCCATGTGGCAGCCACCTGGTACCACCTCTCGCGGCACTCACTCGTTGGAGGTGAGTCGCAACCGGCGGCACACCGTGTTCAAGCCTTCGGTAAAGGGACCCACCGGGACTTCGTCACCGGGATACGGCCGCCCGAAGTAGTCGACCTCCAGCAACTCGTGCCGGGATACCGCCGGGACGTCGGTCGCTGACGACCACGCCAATCGCTGATCCTCCGGATCGATGGTCAGGTCCAGGTCGATGCTGGTGCTGCTGGCGTCCAGGCCGGATTTCTGCCAGTCGTCCAGGCTGAAACCCGCGCCCATCCCGGAGAGAATGTTGTGGTCGGACACGTTCCCCATTCTCTCGTAGTCGAATGCCACGCCGCACCCTACCAGGATGTTGTTGATCACGTCGTTGTCCTTGCAGACGCCCACCCGGTCACGAGACTCCGTCTTGCGCATGTGGACACCGGCGTGGTCGCAGTTGATCACCAGGTTGTGGGCGATCAACAGCTTGTCACAGTCCCGCGCGTACAGGCCGCTGCCCACGGACACGTTGTAGATGACGTTGTGGTCGATCATGTTCGGGATGTTCGAGGCCTCGAAGAAGATCGCCCCGTTGAACGAGGCGATGTCGCGCAGCAGGTTGCGGCACACCCGTGAATTCTGGTTCACGAAATCGATCCAGATGGCCGACGCGGCGCGAATGTGGTGGATGTGATTGCACTGCACCACCGTGTCGCGCAGCATGAGGATCTTGATGCCGGCCGTCTCCTGGTAGGACTGCACTTCCTGCCAGCCACAATGGTGGATGTGGTTGTCGGCCACCAGGCCCCGCGGGACCACGGTTCCCTGGATGCCGCCCGTGCCACAGTCGTAGACGTGATTGCGGCGCACGAGATGGTCCCCCCTCTTCTCGTAGATCTCCTCGCGGTCCTGGTCCTCAGCGCGCTCGTCGGTGTATCCACCGATTTCGATGCCGACCGAATTGATGTGACGGACCGTGTTGTCCTCGATGATCCAGTGGTGGCCACCCCACGTCGCCAAAGCGCCGTTGCCGGAGCGGATGAAGCCGTTGCCGGCGTGTTCGATGGTCAATCCCCTGACGTGGATGTACCCCAACCCGGTCACCAGCGGGTTGAAGACGAACTGCTGCGTCGTGACCTCGATCTGGCAAGTGTGCGGATTGCGGTGGTCGAAGGGACTGATGTACAGCTTGCGCTCTTCGGCGTCGATCCAGAAGGTGCCGGGCACGCGGGGCAGGTCATGGAGGGTACCGAGCTGCGTCAGCCGGCGCCCGTCCTGGAAGACCAGGGCCCGGGGCAATGAGTGTGGCACCACGCCCTTCGACCCGCGCGCCCAGCGCATGAGCTCGAAGTCCTCGTCGGTGGTGTTGATGAGGGCAAAGGGGTGATCCCCTTCGAAGAAGGCCACGGGCAACTCCGTCGTCCACACGCCGACGGAGTTGGGCGTCCCGGTGTTGTCCCAAGTGACGCTCAGCACCCGGGAACCGCGGAGGATGGCTTCGGCGTCCGGCGCCGCTTCATAGCTGATCATCCCATCCGCTCCTGTACCACCGCGTCGCGGTTGCACCAGCTCGCGGTAGATGCCCGACTTGATCAGGACCTTCTCACCAGGCTCGACAACCTCGGCGGCCGCCTGAATGGTGAGAAGGGGGGCCTCTTCCGTGCCCGGATTGTCGTCGGCAGCACCCGGGTGCTGTTGATCGACATAGTAGGCTCTCTTGTACTCCGTCTCGTCCTGCCAATGCTGGAAGCGTGTCCCGTCCGGCAGAAGGATCGGTGCATCCTGCTGATTCGATTGCTGTGTCATCATACCGCCTCTCCCATCATGTTGCGGCGTCTGGATTCGTCAGCGCCGTGCGTTCGTCAACGCTGCGCTTTGCAGGCAAGCTTCAGTCGGCGGGGCACGGAGCTCCAGCCTGCCGCTGCCGATCCTCAGAAGCAGAACTGTCGCCTATGGAACCTGGAACGGCACGGGAATCTTGTCGCCGTGCCAGGGGAAGGCGTAGCTCGGGGTGTTGACGAAGCGATTGAGGCCGGCTTCCACCCGAATGGACGTGGACGGCGGCAGGCCGACGGCGAAGTATTTCGCGTCAATCGGTGTGACCGTGTCCGCATCCCGGCCTTCCTCGTGATAGCGGATCTGGGTGAACTGGTGCTCGCCGAAAGCACCCGCCTGCACGATGAGATTGCGGGTTTCGCCTCGATGGGTGTTGACGAGCTGAAGGCCGACGCGGTCGGGACCCAGCTCATCGACCAGAGCGGCCACGTCCGGCGGCAGTCCCGGACGACCGCGGTCCTGGTCGAAATACCGCACCGTAGCCCGCAGGAGTCCACCGCAGTAGATAGTCTGAGGTGCACCCATCGTAACCTGAGTCAGCCCCTTGGTCACCACGGGCTGGTAGGGGAACTCGTTGGTTCGGATCATCTCGTCTTTCGAGCGCTCATCGAGCCGAATCCGCTGGTAGATCTCCAGGGCGTGCTGATACTCGGCGGAGAGGATCTTCTCCGGCCAGTCCGGGTTCTTGCCATCGTAATACTGGAACCGGGCGAATTCGTTCTGTCCGCCATTTTTCTCGCCCACAGCGACGTCGACCTCGTTCCAATCCCGCTCCACTTCGCCGTCGCGGATATGCGTGATCATCTCATAGTCCTCCCGGGACATGGAAGCGTGGTACAGATGCATGATCTCCTGCCCGGCCATGGGGCCTGGAGGCGCATAGGACCACTGTCCCATCCCGATACCATCGTCATCGTAGGCTTCCACCGCCGGCCCCGTCTCCCAGCCATCCTTGCCATACCGATGGGGCACCACGAGCTGCCCGTCCTCGCGCCGGTACGCCTGGTCGAGCCGGGCCTGGAGCTGCGAGCGCAAGAGATCCAGGTAGCCGCTGTCGCCGGAGAGCATCTGGGCGCACTCGACGCCGATGTTGATCCCGTTTTGCATGATGTTGCAGCCGTTGTAAGAGGTCCAGCCGTACTGTCCGCCCCACCACACACCTTCGCGGCCGCCACCGATGACGCCGTTTGCATCCACGTTGTCCGGGACGATGCCGCCGTTGCGCTGCGTGCGCTCCATCCAGGCCTCGGTGTAGTCGAGAACCCACTGTTTGTATTTGTCGTCGCCCGTGTACAGGTAAGCATTGGTCACCAGCGCCGTTGCACCCAGACTGCTGGGGGTATCGCATTGCATGACCAGTTTGTCGAACAAGCTGAGGATCTGTTGCTTGCGCTCGGGATTCTCGAACCAACGGGCCTCGAGATGCTTGACGATGGGGTACAGACTCGCCCGAACTCCGTAGTAGTTGCCCGGGTCTCCCAGCCGGCGGCCACCCAGGAGCATGACGTTGGCGAAGGTAGTATCCGCTTTCAGCTTGGGACCCTGACTGGAATGAAAGGGGGAACGCAGGATCCGATGCTTCGGGTCCCAATTCGGGGCTTCGGGGTCTTCGCCGATGAACATGGCCGCGAAGCGTCTGGCTCGCCGCACGTTCTCGGAGATGGTCGGATCACCCAAGCCCATGTGATAGAACGCCGTTCCTCCTTCCCCGAGATGGTGCCATTCCGCGGCCTCGTCCAGGTTCCAGAACTCGTTGTGGATGGAGGGGCGGTAGACCCTGACGAAATCCTCGTGGATGTTGGGGCGATGGCGAATGCCGTCATCGCTGATACGGGTGGCCGCATTCCACTGGTGCAGGTGGATGTCCAGCATGTCGTCGGCAGCGCCCATGGCATAGAACAGGCTGTAGTTGTAGAACTGTTCGTAGAGGTCATCGAGGTCTTCGGCGAGCAGGGTACCGCCGCCCCGCTCCGTGTACTTCCTGGTGAACAGGCGCGCAGACTGCTCCATCAGCTCAAACAGGTTGCGCTCCATGAGGGCCCACGCCGGCGGTGCCGAGACCTTCGTCGCTTTGATTGACTTCATGTCCGGGAATTCCACGGTTTGAGGGTGCGTGGATCGAGCCTCAGTCTGCGAACTTCCAGACGGAGAGCGCACTCTTGCTGAAGAGCCACTCCTTGTCGTCCTCGGTGAGGAAGTCCATGTGGGTCTGAAACAGCTCCAGCGCAGGGACATAGCCCGGAGCCTTGAGGACGTGCGGGAAATCGGTACCCCACATCACCCGCTTGGGACCGTAGGCCTCGTAGAGCCGCTGAAAGAGAGGGAATGCGTCTGGGTGCGGATAGGGCTCTTTCGATGTGGGTAGCTGGGGTGTGAACTTGACGTACACATTGGGATACTTGGCCATGCCGAGGACGATGCTCTGGAGCGGATAAGGCGGATCCTCATCCGTGGGGGCGCAGCCCATGTGGTCGAGGACGACCTTGACCCCCGGGAACCGGGCGATGATGGGTTCGACCGCCGGCAGCAGAGGGGCCGGACCGTAGACGATGAAGCTGGCTCCCACCTTCTCGGCGCGCTGCCAGATCGGATCCTGGTCGGGGGCTGCCCATTCAGCGGGATCCTCGGGCCGCGACAGGTGGATGCGCAGGCCGCCGTAGCCGTCCTCCTCGACCAGGCGTTGGAGCTGATCGGGCGTGTCCGGAGCGTGGCGGTCCAGCAACCCGATGGCGGCGAATTTTCCCGGGAAGCGCCGAAGACATTCGGCCACGTAACGGTTGTCGTAGAGGTAGTAGGCGGGCTGGACGATGACGGCCTTGTCCACTCCCGCCTGCTCCATGGTCTGGTTCAACAGCTCTACCGGTGCTCCTCCCTTCGTCTCCACCCCTTCGGCAAAGGGAAAGCGGTCGAAGTCATCGCTCCAGACGTGAAGGTGGGCGTCAATGATCATCGTTTCTCCATTATCTGGCCCCGGCTACGCGGGGCGTGAACATCCTTACTCGAACCGACTCCGGAACTGCATCATGTTGTCCTGCGGCTTGTAGCCGAGGGTATCGACCGCCGGGCCGATGTCGAGGGGGCCGCAGTGATGACCCCAGCTGTTGCCGGAGGTGCCGTAGGTGACGATAAACCTCTCCGGTCCCTCGAAATCGACGGCCAGGCCGAACAACTGGACGCAGTCGCGCGGTGACAGCAAGTACCCGCAGGCGCGCAAGGTGTCCGGCTCAGTCTCCCCGGAATACGTGCCGATGCGGATCGCGGTGAAGCGCATGTCGCCCCCATTCACCATCAGGCGGCCGCCGATCTCGGCCATCCCTTTCATGGCGGCGTACCAGCTTTCGGGATTGAACCGATCGGTCGTGTACACGGCGCCGCCGCCCCTGCTCTCGCCGCCGGCGTTGACTTTGTTGGTGCTGGCAAAGACGATCCTGCCGATGCCGGCCTTGCGGGCTGTCTCGAACAGCGCCAGGGTCATGCCGATATCGCTCATCCTGTCGCTGTCGGGGGCGGAGTCTTCGCCCCTGAAGAAGGCGAGGTGGACGAGCACATCCTGATTCTGACAGATCGTGCGCATGAAGCCAAGATCGCAGACGTCACCAATCTCCGTTCTCGAGCGCGCCTGATCTATCGGCTGCACATCGCTCAGGGTCAGCTCGTATTTACCCTCTGCCTCCCAGGCCTGCCACAGGGTCGTGCCCACATTACCGGCGGCGCCGGTCATGACGACGCGGGGTTTCGCCTCAGCCATTGTCGGTGCCCTCCGTCAGCTCAGCCAGAATACCCTCGTAGACCTCAAAATGCTACCCCTTCTGCCTCCTGCGGATCCACCCACTTCATCCACAGCGCAGAATCCTTGCGGGCTCCGCTCAGTTTTCGTCGCCTCCCCAGGTTCGCCTATATCGGGTCCGTGCCAGACCCTGGATCACGTCCCATGAGCCACGCCCCGCACGCATCCGTGGACACGACGTGATCTCCCGCCACCAGCACCTTCACAGCAGTGATTTTCATGGATTCCCCTTGGTATCAATTCTCTTTACTCGATCGCGAACTGGTGAAACGTGGCCGCTTCCATGGCTTCCCAGTCCACTTCGAGCCCCAGACCGGGTTTGGTCGGGGCGTGTACATATCCCTCCGAATCGGAGCGGATGACGTCGTGCATGCCGTACTCGTAGGGCTGCTGCGGCACCGAGTGCTCGTAGAAGGTGCAGTGGTCGTGCGCCAGCATGACGTGCAGGTTGGCGCACGAATTCAGGCTGTATCCCCAGGACATGATCTCGCAGTTGACGCCGGCCGCCTGCGTGAGGGCCATCGCCTTCTGGGTCTGGGTGATGCCGCCCATCATGTGCACGTCGGTGCGGGCCGAACCCCAGGTGTGGGTTCTGAGGGCTTCGTTGAACGTCGTCAGATCCATGTACCAGTTGCCCGAGGGCAGGATCGGGATGGAAGTGGACCGGGACAGCTCGCGGTAGCCGTCCAGGTCCCAGTCGGGCAGCGGAGCCTCGAACCAGGTGAAGCCGAGCTCCTCGAGTTCGCGGGCGACGCGCAGGCTGCTGGTGCGGTCGTAGTTGTTCTCGGCATCGTGCATGAAGTCGATGGCCGCGGTATCGAACTCGCGGGCGACGGCGCGGCAAAGCTCGAGATCGCGGTCGGGGATGCACCAGGTGTGGAACTTCACCGCCGTATAGCCCTCGGCGAGGAGGTCGGCGACGAACTTGAGGTAAGCCGGCACGTCCTCCAGCATCGGCGTGCTGGCGTACGAGCGGATGCGCTCGCGCCGGGCGCCCAGCAGCTGGTAGATCGGCAGTCCCGCCACCTTGCCGGCCAGATCCCACAGCGCCAGGTCGATGGAGGCCAGGGCCTGGGGCGGCACGGGGAAAACGCGGGGTCTGATGTCATACCACAGCGCCTCCCGCTGCAGCGGGTCACGGCCGATGAGGATGGGCGCGATGTGGCGGATCGCCTCAGCCGTGTATTTTTCGTAGCCGAAGGACGTCGCATTCCAGACGCCGGAGACGGCCTCGACGCCTTCGTCCGTGAAGAGTCGCAGCACGGTGTTGGTGGCGTATTGGGCGGGCAGATCGTCGGACCATGAAAATTGCTCGGTCGGAGGACCTACGGAGCGGACTTCGATGCGTTCGATCTTCACGATTGCTCTCCCTGCTTTTTTTGCAGACCCGAGTAGTCGTCAACCACGAAGGTTTGGCTCAGTCCAGTCCCAGTATCGCCAGGCTGTCGCGGTGGATGACGGCTTTCAGCTGATCCTCATCCAGACGAGGCAGTCGAGTTCCGTCCAGCATCTGATTCAGCTGGAGCAGGGCGTCGATGGAGGCGTCGACGGTGGTGAAGGGGTAGTCGCTGCCGAAGAGGAGCTTGTGCCAGACGCCGTACTCCTGGACTAGCATGAGGCTGTGGTAGAGCTGGAAGGGACGGTAGTGGAGGGCGCTGATGTCGGCGTAGACGTTGGCGTGCTTGCGGATGACGACGACGCACTCCCCTTCGTAGGGATGGGACAGGTGAGCCATGACGATCCGCGCCTCCGGGTAGCGGCGAGCGACGACGTCGATGTGGCGCGGGAGGGTGCAGTCCAGCGGCGCCTGCGACACGAAGGTGGTTCCGGTGTGGAGAAGGACAGGGAGGTCCTGCTCGACGGCGTAGCGCCACAGGGGATCAAGGCGCTCCTCGTGCGGGTAGAAGCCGGCGTACATGGGCAGCAGCTTGATGCCTTGAAGGCCGAGCTCGCGGTGTCCGCAGCGCATCTCCTCCTCCCAGCCGTCCTGAGTGGGATCCACCGACAGAAAGCCGATGCAGCGGTCGCTGTGCGCCGCTACATACTCGGCGACATAACGGTCGTCCACCCACAGCCCACTCAATCGCGCCTTGCCGCCGAAGACGACGGTGCGGTCGCAGGCGCCGGCAGCGGCGCAGTAGGCCTCATAGGTGACGGTGAGGTCGAGGTCGCCCCCGCCTTTGGCGGTGCGAGCCTGCTGGCGAAAGTCTTCGGTGAAGTGATCGAGGTGCTGCCAGGTGTGGGAGTGTATATCGACAATCAAGGTAGTCGGCCTCCTGTTGGCTCGGCGAGATCGTACGGTGAGGGGCGCGGCAGGCTGTCCAGCAGCGCCGGCCGCAATTGAGGAAAGAGGAGCGTGGCTTTTTCCGGCGCGACGCTACAGACCATATTGGCCGTTCGGTTGCGCAAGAGAACTCCTCCCCTCTCGTCGTCCAGGTCGCCCACTTCCAGCACGTCCACTATTCCCTCCTCATCGATTAACTCGACACTCCGACCGGCTGCGGCAAAGCCGTAGTCCCCGTCGGGGTCGTGGAGGCGTTGGTATCGCAGCTTGCGGAGAAAGGAGGTGTAAGCGAAGACGTTGGCGGCAGGGCAGGTGTCCACCTGCGCCCCGGCTGAGCCAGCCAGCCACCGGTAGTCCACCTGGCCCGGACGCGGGAGCGCTCTCGCCACGGTGTCGGGCGGGACCTCGATCCGCCACAGGGAGGGGGCCACGCCGGGCTCGTCGGTGATAAAGTTGACCCTGACAAATTGCTTGCGGGCGAGGTTGCGGGGCAGCACGTGGGGGTCTATCAAAGGCGCCACACCGGTGGCTCCCACCAGGGCGTGCAGCGGATTGGCGTGAAGGTGGATAACGGTGTCCTCGCCGGCGCGTCGGACGTAGGCTTCCGGGGAGCGCGGGCCCGGTGCGCCCCGACCGAGCCAAACATCGAGGAGCTGCGCGCCCGAGCCGTCTCGAAGCTCGATAAGCAAGGCGGTGTCGGCGGTGAGGCCGTAGTGGCTGTAGTTGCCACTGTCGGTGCTGACGACCGTGCCGGCGCTCTGCAGGAGAGATCGCAGCAGGACAACGATGCGGTCGCTGAGCACGTGGGCGCCGAAGTAGCCGGGGTAACGCCACGCCTTTCCTTTTAACTCATAGGTCCAGGCCTGCGAGCTTTTCCGAGGGCGAATAGAGACGACGCGGACGCGCTCGGGCACGACTTCGGCCCGCGGATCGGTGAGGGGTCGCAGAACGCTGGTCGACACGCGCTCACTCTGGGCAATGGTGCGGAGCCGGTTGTCGGCGGTGACAAGAAGGGCGACCAGCAGGCCCAGACCCAGGAGCAGGCGGTTCACGGGTGGTTGCCCTTTTCAGTGGAACTGGCCACAGACCGGCGACTTCTCTCCCGTCGGGGCCGGTAGCGTCTGTAGGCGACGGTGGTCAGGGCCAGGGCCAGCGGGCCGGCGCCGACGACGAACAGACGCCACCAGGTCTTCGAAGCGCTGTCGAGAAAGACGAATCCACGCGGTGGCCGATGGCGCGCCTGGAGCCGCGCCATGTCGGGTCCGTGCGCGGCCAGGGCGATGGCGTTGAGGAGGAGCTGGGCGTGCTGGAAGCCGCGGCTGTGCAAGCGGTGGTTCTTGAACATCTCCGAGCTGCCCAGGAGAAGAAGAGATCCCTCGCTGTCGCCTGACCGGGGCAGGGCGACCAGCCGTTTGCGGCCCTCGTCGTCCTCCGCAAACCCGGCGGCGGGAAACGGTCCGGTGATCGAGACGGCCAGGGGTTGTCGGCCGGACAGGTAGTTCTGGGAGGGGGAGAGAACTTCGGGCGGCAGCCAGCCGCCCTTCCACGGATAGGCCCAGGACAGATCTGACGTGGTGATGATGACGTCGGTGCGGAAGCCGCCTTCGGCCAGGCGGCTCGAGTCCAGGGCAAAGCGGTTTCCCCAGATAAAGAGGAGGTCTCCCAGGTTGCGGGTCACCGGCGAATCGGGAGCGTAGTTAGCGCCGACAGCGCGGATGAGAAAGGGGAGGGCGACCTCCTGGGGGTTGTACTCGCGCACGGCGGTGCGGTTTACCTGGGTGTCCAGCTTCAGGCGATGGCGGGTGCGGTCCATGAGGACCTCCCGAACCTGCTCCACGCCCACCAGCCGCAGGTAGCGGTCCAGGTCCTGAAACTGCGGCTGGGGCCAGTACACCGTCCGGAATCCGGTGCCGCGGTACTGTCGCTGCTGGATGTTGAAGTGCTGCATGGCTACGACCGTTTGTCCGCCGCCGGCGAGGAATGCGCTCACCAGCTCGATTACGGGTCCCGAATCCCGTCTCGGTTGCAGCCACAGCACGGCGTCGGTGTCCTCTGCCAAGGACGGGTAGCGTTGATTGACGTGATGGAGCCGGTAGCCGTAATCGACCAGCAGCTCCTTGAGATGGCTGTACACATCGACGCCGCCGGGAGCGCTGAGAGACTTCTTCTGGTAATCCTCCAGTGCCTCGGCCGGCGACAGCCTGGGCAGATCGGAGACGACGGAGACCATGGGCGCTTCGCCGTCATCCAGTCGCCTGACCGCGGCGGCAATCAGGAAGTCGAGGTGCTCGAGCGTACTGGCGTCCAATCTCGGGACGACGGTGACACGATCTCCCTTTTTCAGCTGGAGGGCGCTCCAGACCTGAAAGGCGACGAGGGTGTCTCGCTGTACCCGCTTCACCTCGAAAGGTCCTGCGCCCGCTGAATGCAGGGCCTTCAGCGCCGCCTGATTGAGGCTTGCGGGCCGCACCACATGCAGCGGGATGCCAACGCGGTCGAAGAGGGAGATGACCCGCTTTTCGACGCCTTTGAGCGAGGTGGGCATGGCGGCGCGTGGGGAGATAACGAGATCGCCGGTGAGAGCACCGCGGCTGCGTTCGAGCAGGAGAAGGGTCTCCGGGTCCGGCGTGTTGTAGCGGTCGGCGGTCAGGTCCGGACCGATACCTCGCAGGGCGCCGGCGAGTCCCGCCCCGAGGGAGATGACCAGAAGGAGTCCCACCGCCGCGGGGCGCAGGGCGGCCCGGCCGCGCTGAGCGAGGAGGGCGCTCCACCGACTGCCTCCTTGACCGGTTCGCCAGAACCGCCGCATCGGGACGGCCAGCAGCAGGAGAGGGATCAGAAAAACGGCGATGCCGCGCCAGAACAGCCGAGACGCATCCGTCATCGGCGGCAGGGGTTCGGGCCGGGGTCGCTCGACGCGGATGCGGACCAGCCGCTGCGGGCCGGCAAAGGTGCGGACCAGGTCCTTGATGACTACGGCGTGGCCATACCCGGAGCGGGTGATGATGCCGTCGCGGAAGGGGCTGGCCGAGGCCGCGACCAGGATCTGACCGGACCAGAGGTCCTCGGGGGTGAGCAGGACCATCAGGTTCTGCTTGGGGACGGTGAGATCGGCGGAGAGGTCGTCGTTGTCGAAGGATCCGTCGGGCAGTGCCCGTACCCAGGCGTGCTCGGTGGTGGTGGCCACGACGTCGGCGCGAAACCCCGCCGCGCTCACTCTCTGTGGGTCTATCTCCAGGGCACTGGCGGCGACGAAGCTCAGCCCGCCCCGGGCGGGGGTGCGGAAATTGCGGAAGTCGCGAAAGGCCGGCAGATTGCGCAGGTGGAAGGGCGCTTCCACCTCGACCAACCGCCCCCCGTCAACCGTCACCGGAACAGCTCCGGCATTGCGGTCCATGAGCAGATCGGGCAGGGGTCGCAGACCGAGGGGTCGCAGCAGCTGCTCCCACGCCGGAGGTGAGCGGTGAACGCGATAGCGAATACCGGCGGCTGAGGTGTCCGCGGCGGCGTCGCCCGCGGACCGGTACTCCACCGAGTAGGCGCTGCCTGCCAGAACCACGGAGCGGCCGGAGTCGACATAGCGTCGCAGCTGGCGCAGGTGGGCATCGGTGACGCGCCGCGGCTCCAGCCAGAAGAAAATATCCGTATCCAGGGGCAGGTGCGGCCGGGTCACATCCATGTCCACGTACACGACCGGGCCGTGCTGGCTGAGGATTTGCGGAAAGACTTCGTATCCCGCCGGTGCCGCCACGGCGAAACTCGGCTGCACGGGCCGGGTCAGCGAGCGCAGGTGTTGCAGGATGAGCTGTTCGAGGTGCGGGAGATGGGCCGTCTCGATGCCCTGTATGAGGATGTCGGGATGCCCTTCGTAGGCCAGTACCAGCGACGACCAGATCTTCTTCTCGTCGTGTTCATCGCGGAGCACGCGGCGGACGCTGATGGGCGACACCTTCCGCCGCGCCGCATAACTCGCGCCGGCGTCGCCGCTGACCTGGGGATCGACGATCCGGTAGTCGACGCGATCCGGCGCCAGCCGGCGCAGCACCTCCAGGAGGCCGCGCACCTGCTTCTCCACCCCCTTGAAGTGGGAGGGCATGTCGTCGCGCGAGGAGACCAGGTAGGTGATGGCGAGGTTGCGGTCGAGCTCGTCGGCGAAGAAACGGTGGGTCTCCGCCGACAGGGACGTGGTCGAATGGCCCCCCAGGTCGAGCTCTCCTCCTCCTGAGAGTCCGACGAGTCGGCCGCAGTAGACGACGGCGGCCAGGAGCAGCGCGAAGGCGGCGACGGTCTGCAGCAGGAAGCGGGATTTCACATCAGTATCTGTTGCGTCAGTACCGGTTGCGCCGCAGGGTGACGTCGTTCATCCACACGAAGAACCCGATCATGAGCAGAAAATAGAGGGCGCTTCCCAGGCCGAGGACGCCGCGGGTGAAGGACTCGTAGTGCGGCATGACCGACAGAGACTCGAACAGCCAGGTTCCCAGCTGCCAGCTCGGGGAGAGTCCGTCCAGAACGGCGACCACCTTTTCATGTCCGCTGACGACGAAGGCGAAACCCATAAGGGTGGCGAGAACGAAGGCTACGATCTGGTTGTGCGTCAGACCGGAAAGGAAAAGGCCGAAGGAGAGGAAGAAGGCACCGAGGAAGAGTGCCCCCAGGTAGGAGGAGAAGATGAGCCCCATGTCCGGACTTCCCAGCCAGGCCAGCATGATGACGATCGGCGCTGTGCCGGCGAGTATAAGGAGATAGAACAGAAGGGCGGCCGCATACTTGCCAAGGACGACCTGGAGGGAGCGCAGCGGGAGGGTCATGAGCAACTCGAAGGTGTGCTGAGCGTGCTCCTCGGCCCAGGTCCGCATGGTCATCGCCGGCACGAAGGGAATGAGCAAGAAGGGGAGCATGTCGAAATAGGCCGACATGTCGACGATCGAGTCGAGAAAGAAGGAGTTCATGAAGGTGGTAGACGACAGCACGAGAAAGACGGTGGCGTAGATGTAGGCTATGGGAGAGTCGAAGTAGGCACCCATCTCCCGTTTGACGACTACCCAGACGCCGGAGGCAAATCCGGCAACGGCAGCGGGCTCGCCAGCCGAACTCTCCAAACGATGCGCCTCTGTCGTCCCGTCAGCCATGGGTGCGATCGGCGGAAGGAGAAGAGGTGGCGCTCACGAGGTGGGCGAAGGTCGCTTCGAGAGAGGCCCCGGGCATCCCCGTCTCCGCCGCTAACTCGTCGAGGCGACCGTCGGCCAGGAGTCGGCCCAGGTGGATGATGAGGACGCGGTCGCTGATGGCCTCCACATCGGCGGTGATGTGGGTGCTGAAGAGGATGGCGCGCCCCGGCCGCAGCTTCTGCAGCAGCTCGCGAAAGGCGATGACCTGCAGGGGGTCGAAGCCGTGGGTGGGCTCGTCGAGCAGGAGGATGGGCGGGTCGTGAATGAGCGCCGTGGCCAGGCCGACGCGCTGGCGGAAGCCGGTCGAGCACTGATCGACCCTCATGGCGAGGACGTCGCCAACGCCACACAGATCGACGGTCTCGTCGAAGTGCCGTTCCAGGTCGGTGTTGCGCAAGCCTCGGGCACGGCCGATGAAGCGGAGGAACTCGTCGACGCGCATGTCCCGGTACAGCGGCGTGTCACCGGACAGGTAGCCAATCCTCCTCCGCACTTCCAGCGGCTCGTCCACCACGTCGAAGCCAGCTACCGATATTCTTCCCAAAGTGGGGTAGAGGTAGGTGGACAGCATCTTCAGCATGGTGCTCTTGCCGGCGCCATTGGGGCCGACGAAACCGACGATTTCGCCGCCGGCGACTTCGAAGCTGACGTCGTTAACGGCCTTGAGGGAGCCGTAGGTTTTGGTAACTGATTCTACGGTGATCATTCACTCGCTCCCTCAGAGAAGGATCCGCTCTCGTCCAGGCGTGCGGAGGCCCTGCGGTACTCCTCGGGGCCGTCGTCCACCCAGTAGTCGTAATCGCCGTACCCGACCAGGCCGTTGTCGGTGTGGACCTTGACGACGACGTGCTGATCCATGTCGTACATCCGCTTGCGTCGCGCGCGGTCGTGGTGGCGCGCGGCCAGCGGCATGGCGATGGGGATGACTTCGATGTTGGTGATTTTCATGCGTGGGTCTCCTTGTGACAGCTGGCTTGAAATGGGGGTGTGCTTTACCTCGGCACACGTGAACCGGCAAGAAAGATGATCCACCTTCCTGAATCTTGTTTTCGCATCCCGTGTGAAGAAATGGCAATATAACGCTCATTTCGACCCCTACAAAGCAAATCTGACCGCGGCCCTTTTATCGGT
>PBRM01000175.1 GCA_002725915.1 Gemmatimonadota bacterium | reverse complement strand
TTCGCTCTCTTCCTGCTCTACTACGTGTTGTTGTGGGGTCCATCGAAGAGTGTCAGATATCTGCTTGCAGGGGAGTTGAAGACGATGCTCTACTCGTGGAAGGGGGCGATCGAGTTCCTGGCCATGAAGAAAACGCCATAGCCTCGGCGCCTAGGGCTTGCTCTCGTCTCCCTCCTTCTCCTTGGGGGCAGCGGATCGCCGCCACGCCTGGTCCCACAGATGCTGCAGAGATATTTCGCCAAGCAGCCAGCGCCGGATCTGCCGCCGCGCTGTTCCCGCCGCCGTCAGAGAGACGGCCTTTCTCAGCAGAGCGGGCAGTAGACTGGGGATCATTCTCTGACTCGATCCTTCCCGGCACGGCCGCTCCCCCACACCGCAGCTTCGGGTGGGTGCAGGGTGAGGGAGTAGAGCGTTGTACCCGGGGCGATGTGGAACCTCAACTTGACGTAGAACTCACTGGGTGACAGGCCGGGACAGCGATTTTTCCGACGATCTCCCACGGCGGGCCAGCCAGGGGAACTGCCCCAGGACAACACGCCGTCCAGAGTGTCCTCGCGGATGGGGGCGCAGTCGGCGACGCCGTACCCGGGTATGCATGCGCCGGTGTCCTCCAGGAGCTCGTAACGCAGCTCGCCTGCCGCGGCGTCTGCATTGACGCGGATGGAGCCCCCGGACTCCTGGCGGAAGCGATGGGTGGTGAGCACGCCGGGCGCGTAGGACTCGGCTTCGATGCCGACGTAGCCATCCGGCCGCAGCACGGCTACCCCCTTGCCCCACGACTTGGGGGTGGAATACGGCTGTTCTCCCCTTTGAGCCGTGCGGCCGTTGTGGGTCAGGCCACAGGCGCCGTAGAACAGCCACAACTGTTCCTCGTGCAGGATGGGTGCGTCCGCGAAGAGCATGCCCCAGTCCCAGGCCCCCGGCTCTCCGCGCGGGATGAAGGGCTGCCGGAAGCGGCGCCACGCCATGGTGTCACGGCTGACCGCGAGCTGGGTGTCGACCAAGCCGTCGACTCGAGCCGCCAGCGCGGACGGTCCCGTCTCGCCGCCATGTCCCCAGTACGCTTGCGGATCTTCGATGGCGTAGGACTCGGTCACATCTGTCAGGTAGGTGTGGAGCATGAGAATGTGCAGTCCGCCCTCGGTTCGATTCGCCGAATCGAAGGCAGCACTGTAGAACTCGGTGCCCGGCGGATCGTCCAGGTCCTGGTCGATGACGGTGCGCAGCCCTGACCAGTTGAGGAAATCGCGGCTGTCGCGGCGTCCCAGCACGCGCGTGCGCCGGCCCGATCCGCGCTGTGAGTAGCAGACGTATTCGGCATCGGGATCGACGGCGCCACCGAAGGTTTCGGCGGGCGAGCCGAAGTTGAACAGCATCTTCTGCGCGCTGTGTGTACCCGGTGGACACGGGTGCCAGTCGTACCCGTCTCTGGAGTGAAAGGCCCGCCATTCGGGCTCACCGTCCGCACTCGTTCCGGTCGGTTTGTTGTCGACCCGCTTCCAGCGGAAGTTCTCCTCCCGCTCACGCGGATCCCAGCATATGGTCAGGCCTGCGGGAGGGCAGTTGGTGATGTTGTTGTCCGTCGAGCCATCCCACTCCACCAGACCCAGACGGGGCCGCTCCCACTTGACTCCATCCTCTGAGTCGAGGGCGCACAACAGCTGTCTGTCACCGATCCAGGCCGTGTAGTAGAGCCGGAAGAGACGGTTGCGCTCGTCGTAGATGATCGGTGAGAACTGGACTTGGCCGGATTCCCAAGGCCGATCCAGCGGGATGTCGAGAGGGCGTTCGGCAGTTAGCTTCCGCGGTCGACGGAGAACCCGACGGACGCCGGCCATGGACTCGATGAAGTAGTCGTCAGCGAAGAGCTGTTTTCCGGGGGTTTTTTCCATCTGCTACTCCTGTAAAGCAGCGGCTCGCCCTCGTCTTCCACCGCGCGGCAAGATAGTGGCCCCGGCATTGGATTGTCAACGCAGGGGGAAGGAGGGACGACAGCCGGCCGAGAAGGTAACGGGCTGCAAAGGGCGAGCGCCACCCCACAACGCTTGTTGGCGATCCGCAAGAGGGGTCGCAGTCTCCTCGATCCAGTAATACCGCGGTTGAATCCAGGATCCAGCCAGGTACAAGAGGAAGTAGACGAGATCGCTTTATAAGGTCTTTCTGCCAAATCCTGTTGCGATCACAGCGCTTGTGATCGTATCATTGTTGCGCACAGCGGATCGACCTGAATTGAGGAGAACAGAGGAGCTTTGCAGATGGAGATCATTCGCTATCCTGACCGTCGCATCGAAACCCTCGATCAGAGATTTGCCAGGTACAAGCTGCCGAATGCTGCGCTGGAGATGCTGTGGACGGGGGGGCGCTGGCTCGAGGGACCGGTCTGGTTCGGCGACGGGCGCTATCTTCTGTTCAGCGATATCCCCAACAACCGCATCTTGAAGTGGGAGGAGGAGACGGGAGCGGTATCGGTCTTCCGCAAGCCATCCAACAACACCAACGGAAACACCCGCGACCGACAAGGGCGTCTGATCTCCTGCGAGCACGACACCAGGCGGGTGACGCGCACCGAGCACGATGGGTCGATCGCGGTGCTGATCGACGAATTCGACGGCAGGCCACTGAACGCACCCAACGACGTCGTCGTCAAGTCCGATGGCTCTGTCTGGTTCACCGATCCCGGTTACGGAATCCTCATGGACTACGAGGGGCACCGGGCGGAATTCGAGCTCGACACCAGCGTCTACCGACTCGACCCCGAATCGGGAGACGCGGCCGCGGTGGCCGACGATTTCTCCAAGCCGAACGGCCTCTGCTTCAGTCCCGATGAGTCGCTTCTCTACATCGTCGACACGGGGCGCTCCGACGGCCCGGAACACCCCACCCACATACGCGTTTTCGACGTCGTCGACGGCATTCGGCTCACCAATGGACGCGTCTTTGCGGACATGGACCCCGGTTCATCAGACGGGATTCGCGCCGATCGGGACGGCAACATCTGGTCCGGCGCCTGCTGGGGGGGCGAGGGCTACGATGGCGTGCACTGCTATCACCCCGACGGCACGCTCATCGGCAGGATCCACTTGCCCGCCCCCTGCTCGAACCTGTGTTTCGGCGGCGCCAGGAGGAATCGCCTGTTCATGACCGTGTCGCAGTCGCTGTTCGCCGTTTACGTTGAAACCACCGGCGCACAGACACCGTAAGCCGTGTCGTTGCCAGCGGCCCCTGGCTTCCGGCGGGGCTCAACCCTCGAACGGCACCAGCCACTCCTCCTGGAGCCGCAGACCGAATCCCGGCTCCGGCTCCTTCAAGTCGATATAGCTGTCTGTGGGAACCTGCGTCCCTGGGTCGACGGTCTCCTCCAAAGGAATGCCGGGGTCCGAGCCGATGTAGTACTCACCCCAGGGTGTATTCGGCATGGCCCAGGTCAGCTGCTGGCCGTAAGGGTCCCGGCCCCCGCCGTGGAGGATCACCTCGAGGCCCGCGGCTTCGGCCATGTGACAGATCTTCACACACGCGGTCAGCCCCCCCACCCAGTGGATATCCGGTTGCAGGATGTCTAGACAGCCGCGCTCGATCATCTGCTGAAAGGGAAAGTGGGTGTACATGTGCTCGCCACTGGCCAGCGTCATCCACGGGAGTCGGCGGCGAACCGCCTCGTGGCCGGCCACGTCTTCCGGGATCAGGTATTCCTCCATCCATCTCAGGCGGTAGGGGCGCAGCCGCTCGGCGAGCTTCACGGTGTAATCCACGTCGAAGGCCATGTAGCAGTCGAGCATGAGCTCAGCGTCATCGCCTATCAGCTCTCTCACCTCCGCCACCCGCTTCTCGTTCTGATCCAGTCCCCATAGACCGTCTGCCGGTCCGTACTGGCAGGGGAGCTTGTAGGCCTTGAAGCCCAGCTCCCTGTACCAGTCCACATCGTCTCCGGTGGCGTAGACGAACATCCTCTCTCTCGCCGGTCCTCCCAGAAGCTGACACACCGACTTCTCCTGGAGTTTGCCAGCCAGGTCCCACAGCGCCAGGTCCACGGCGCTGATGGCGACAGAGGCGATACCGACGGTGCCGAAGGGTTTGGAGACGCGAAACATCATCTCCCACAGCTTACTGACGGCCAGGCAATCCTCGCCCTGCAGGATATGGGCGAAGGCATCCTCCACCACGGCTGCCGCCGGTCGTCCGGTGGCCGTGCCCACTCCCCAGGTGCCGTCCTCGGCGGTCACCTTGACGCCGAACGCGGGCCATCGGCGGGCCGCGAACAACTGCCTCCGCTCCTTGAAGCGGGGAAACCTGGACATGGGGTTGGCCACCTCGATCTCGGTGGGCCAGGCCTTGCGGTGGGGGGTAGAGCTCCGTGTCGCCGGCGATGCTGGGCGACGGACTGTGACCACCTCGACGGACCTGATTTTCATTTCGCAATGTCCTTTGTTCAGAGGAGCGCAACGCAGCGCCGGGAGTCTCAACGCCCGCCGTATGGCAGCGCGTGTCCGCCCCGCTTGCCCTAAATGTCGGGACCTCCGGACGGAGGGACGGCGCGGCTTTCCAGCCGAAGGATTACCGAGTGGGGGATGGCGCTCGGAGCGCTCCGCCTCTTTCGCCGTGAAGCCGTAGATCGTGATGCGGTCGGCGCTCCTGCTGAGCAGGGCTGACATCTGCCCAACGGCCGTCGATCTGCACGGCGAGGTACCCCCTCTGGCTCTCGGCGTTGGCGCTAATTTCGCGAGACCTCGCGTTTGGCCTAGGCGTTGAGCCGCCCGCCTGGGGCTGCTCCGACGGCTCTTCCACCAGACGAGCGGAAAGACCTTCACCGAAATCGTCGCCGGGACCTCCTTTTCGCCACAGGCGGTCAAGACGAGCAGAAGGCAGGCCGAAAGCCAGATGGGTCTCTGAAGCGCCGAAGCGGAAATAACGCGCCCGCTGACAGCTGCGGTAATACATCATCCTGTTCCCCCCCAGGCCAGTCCGCCGGCCTCTTCACGCGACAGGGTCAGATCGGCCTCGGGGAGGTCATCCTCCAGGTCGTCGCGCCACTCTCGCAGGATATCGACCAACTCCCCCAGTGATCGAGTCGTCAGTATCAGGCGCCGCATTTCCGAATCGCGGCCCAGACCCTTGAAGTATAGGGCCAGGTGTTTGCGACTTTCAAGGACCCCCACCTTCTCCCCCTTGTGTCGCGCCATCAGGTTCAGTAGTTCCACGGCCAGATCGATGCGTTCTGGCAGGGAAGCTCCGTCGCGGGCGTCAAAGATCCACGGATTAGCCATGGCGGCGCGCCCGATCATGACGCCATCACAGCCGGTCCGGGACTGCATGGCCGTGGCATCGGCGTATGAATAAACATCGCCATTGCCGAAGACTGGAATCCCGGCGTGCTCCACGGCCCGCGAAATCCAGTCCCAGTTCGCCTCGCCGCGGTACTTCTGGACGACGGTGCGCGCGTGGATGGCGACGGCCTGAGCCCCCGCATCTTCAGCGCGCTTCACCACCTCGACGATGTTTACGGAGCCCTCATCCCAACCGACCCGAGTCTTGATGGTTACGGGAACACTCACAGCCTCGACCGTCTGGTGCACGGCGCGATAGAGGAGGTCGAGATCCTTCAGGTAGGCGGCCCCGGATCCCTTGCGAAGGATGAGAGGCACCGAGCAGCCGAAATTGATGTCCACGACCTGGGCGCCCCGTTGTTCCAATTCGCTGGCCCCGGCGGCGATGAGGTCGATGTCGTTGCCGTAGATCTGGGCGGCCAGCAGGGACAGGCCGGTGGACTCGTAGATCAGGGCGTCGGAAAAATCCAGCAGGCGCTCGCTGCGGGCGGAGCGTTGGGAGACGACGCGGCAGTTGATGAATTCCACGCCGACCACGCGGGCACCCAGACGTGCACAGATCAGACGGAAGACCCAGTTTCCCACTCCGGCCATAGGCGCCAGAGCCAGTACCGGCATGCCAGGTCTCAGAGCCGTAACCGTGTACGGGCCGATGGCGACCGCTTGATGGTGCGGGGGTTCTGCGAGGTGGCTGACCGGACAACGAACGGTCAATTACCGGGGGATTTCTGCTGCAGTTCAGCGGCCAGCGCCTTCTCGGTCTCGGCTTCGGCGATCATGCCCTTGCGCTGGTAGAACATGGAAAGGCTGGTGTGGGTCAGGAAGTCGTCGGGATTGCACGCCACCGCTTTCTTGGCCGCCGCTATCGCCGCGTCGTAGTCACCCAGCTTCTCGTGCACGTGAGCGATCGACTGGTGGACATCGCCGAAATCCGGGTCGAGGAGAAGGGCGGCATCGAAATCCCCGAGCGCACCCTGAAAATCCTGTTGAGCGAACCGGGTAATCCCGCTCTTATAGAGAGCCATCCTGTCTTGATCCGTCATCAACTCCCCTGTTCCACGGACTCGAGTCGGCGGCGGAGTTCATCGAACACGGCGTCGGGGGCTGCACTGCCGTCTATGCGGATCAGCTGCCCGCGCTGGGCGTATTCTTCGACCGCCGGGTCTGTCTCGTTGTGATAGCTGGCCATACGCTGGCGGATGACCTCTTCACTGTCGTCGTCACGCTGCTCCAATCGGCTGAGGATCTCTGCGGGAGGACGTACGCCCTCGGCGTTGAGGTTGAATATCTTGCCCGTCTCCGGATCGACGCGGCGACCGGACGTGCGCTCGACGACGGTTTCCTCAGAGACATCGATTACGATGACGCCATCCAGCGTCAGGCCCTGGCCCTCCATCAGCTCGTCCATGGCGTAGACCTGGCGCAAGGTCCGGGGGAATCCGTCCAGGATGAAGCCGGCCTCAATATCAGGCTGACCGAGGCGATCCTCGACCACGCTGATGACGTGGTGGTCGGGCACCAGGCGTCCGAGCGCCATGTAGGGCTCCACCAGGCCGCCCAAGTCGGTGCGGTGATCGATGGCATCGCGCAGCATCTCTCCGGTGGATATATGGAGAATGCCGAACTGCTCGACCAAGAGCTCGGCCTGAGTTCCCTTGCCACTACCGGGAGCACCCATCAGAATAAGGCGTAGCAAAACCAGTCCCCTCGGTTCGTTGACCACGAGCTGCCCTATCTGCCACAGCAAGGGCAGGTGCAAATCCATCCGCTAATCTCAGAAGATCCAAAGAGGGGATAATATGGACGCAATCTACTCCTCTCCGCAAGGGCAAGCCGCATCTGCCCAACAGGAGAGTGAGCAGGAGACCGGCGGCCGTTCTCCGCGTCATCGGCTACCAAGGGTGGAAACGGGCGAATCGGCTATGGCCCAGGGTGGGGAGAGGGTGTATTATCAGCCCCTGCCACCCTCCTCAGCGACCTCGTCAAGGGGAGGGCTGGGGGTGCATGTGATGGGAGGAGTCCTTCAGGCGTCCTCGTGGGTTAGCGAGGGCGGGAAGAGAGAGGAGCCAAGCCATGATATTGACCATCATCACCGCCTTCGTCTGGGCCGCGCTGGGCCGGCCAGTTGAAGTGCCCGCTCAGGACGCAGACCTCTTGCTCCAGATCCAGCCGAAGAAGTACACGGCCTATCGTTCCATTGGATCCGTAAACATTGACGGCCGCCTGGACGAGCCCTCCTGGCAGAGAGCGGTTTGGACCGATCTCTTTGTCGATATCGAGGGGGAGGAGATGAAGCCGAAACCCCGTTTCAGCACGCGGGCGAAGATGCTGTGGGACGACACCTATTTCTATGTGGCGGCCGAAATGGAGGAGCCTCACGTCTGGGCCACGCTGCGGGATCGAGACGCTACCATTTACCACGACAACGACTTCGAAGTATTCATGGATCCAGACGGCGACACCCACGAGTATTACGAGTTCGAGATCAACGCTTTCGGCACCGAGTGGGACCTTTTTCTAATGAAGCCCTACCGAGACGGTGGGCCGTACATGACGGCGTGGGACGTTGGCGGACTCAAGACCTCGGTGGCGGTGTGGGGGAGCATCAACGATCCCACCGACGAAGATGAGGGATGGTCGTTGGAGATGGCTTTTCCCTGGTCGGTCCTGAAGGAGTGCGCGCACCGACCCTCGCCGCCACGCGATGGGGACCAGTGGCGGGTAAACTTCTCCAGGGTGGAGTGGAGGGTGGAGGCCGAACCCGACAACGAGGGGTATGCAAAGGTGGAGGGCGAGCGCGCCGACAACTGGGTCTGGTCACCTCAGGGACTCATCCAGATGCATCTCCCCGAACAGTGGGGCTTCGTGCGTTTTTCCACCGCCGCCGTGGGCACGGCGGACACGAGTGCGTTCGAGTTGCCTCCCGAGGAGGAGGCCAAGCATTTATTGAGGGAGATCTACTACCGCCAGCGCGAGTTCAGGCAGGAAACGGGGCACTACACCGGCAGCCTGGATTCCCTCGGCGTGGAGCACCGGCTCATGCGCAACTTCCTGTGGCCGCCCAGCCTGCAGGCGACCGACTATCTGTTCGAGGCGTGGGTGGAGGAGGTGGTGGACCTGCACGATGACGGCAAGATCAACCGCTGGGTAATCCGTCAGGACTCAAAGACGTGGAAGGCGGTGCCGGCGACTCCCTAAGGGTCGAGTCTCGGCGCCCTTCCCTGGCGTGCAGGATGACCATCAGCGCCGACACGTCGGCTGGCGACACCCCGGATATGCGCGAGGCCTGACCCAGTGTCCGAGGTCGAATGCGGCTGAGTTTCTGCCGGGACTCAATCGACAGCTGAACGGCTTCAGACTCATAGTCGAAATCCCCTGGAACGGCCATCCCCTCCATGCGCTGCATCCTGGCGACTTCGGTCTGCTGGCGCTCGATGTATCCGGCGTACTTGATGACCGCTTCCACGTGTTCGCCGGCGTCCTCGGTCAGGGGACTGGGTGGCGGCGAAATCTCGGCTAGATCTCCGTACCTGAGCTGAGGTCTCTTCAAGAGGTCGAGCAGCAGGGCCGACTCCCTTACCGGTTCCGTGCCGCACCGCCTGAGCACCTCGTTCAAGCGCTCCCCAGGGCGCAGTCGCACGGACGAAAGCCGCTCCACCTCGTCCTCCACCAGGCGTTTCTTGCGCTGGAATTTGGCCCACAACTCGTCTCCGACGATGCCGAAAAGACGTCCGTATTCCATCAGCCGATAGTCCGCGTTATCCTCCCGCAGGAGAAGGCGGTATTCGGCTCTGGAGGTGAAGATCCGGTACGGCTCTTGGGTTCCCTTGGTGACCAGGTCGTCGATGAGCACGCCAACATAGGCCTGTGATCGGTCGAGGATAAAGGGCTCCTCACCGCGGACCTTCAATACGGCATTGATACCGGCCATGAGTCCCTGAGAGGCGGCCTCTTCGTACCCGGTGGTGCCGTTGATCTGTCCGGCGAAGAACAGCCCGTCGACGCGTTTGGTCTCCAGCGTTGGCTGCAGCTGTGTCGGCGGAGCATAGTCGTACTCCACCGCGTACGCGGGCCGCATGATTTCCGCCGCCTCCAGCCCAGGCAGGCTCCTGACGACATCGCGCTGCACTTCTTCCGGGAGGCTCATGGAGAGCCCGTTGATGTAGTACTCGAGGGTGCGTAATCCTTCCGGTTCTACGAAGATCTGGTGCCGATCCCGGTCAGCGAATCTCACCACCTTATCCTCGATGGAGGGGCAATAGCGCGGGCCCGTGCCCTCGATGCGCCCTCCATACATGGCCGAGCGCTCGAGGTTGTCGCGAATGATCTCGTGCGTGCGGGGGTTGGTGTAGGTGATCCAGCAGGGGAGTTGCGGAAGCTGAGGCGCTTCAATTTCGTAGGAGAACAGGCGGGGAGGCACGTCGCCGGGCTGTTCGGTCATGGCCTCGAAGTCGATGGTGCGACCGTTGAGGCGAGGCGGCGTCCCCGTCTTCAGGCGCCCAATTTCGAATCCGAGGGCAGCCAGACCCTCGGAGGCCTTGTCGGCCGAGCCGTCACCGGCGCGGCCGGCGCTGTAGGAGAAGTCGCCTATGTGGATCTTCCCCTTCAGAAAGGTGCCGGTGGTCAGGATGACGGTGCGGCCCCGGTACGAGTCGCCGCCTTTGACTCCCACTCCTCCCACCAGGCCGCGGTCGGAGACAAAGAGCTGCTCCATCATGCCCTGGCGCAGGTCGAGGCACTCCTGCTGCTCGCAGGTGAATTTCATCTCGAACTGGTAGGCCTTCTTATCGCACTGGGCCCGGGTGGCTCGGACCGCCGGTCCGCGGCTGGTATTGAGGCGGCGGAACTGGATTCCGGTGTTGTCGGTGTTGATGGCCATGGCACCCCCCATGGCGTCGATCTCCTTGACCATGTGACCCTTGCCGATGCCACCGATGGCCGGGTTGCAGGACATCTGCCCGACGGTATCCAGGTTCATGGTCAGGAGCAGGGTGTCCGCTCCCATGCGGGCAGCGGCCAAGGCGGCCTCCGTACCGGCGTGGCCGGCGCCCACTACGATGACGTCGTAGGTTTTGGGATAAATGCTCATGCGGTGACGTGGGGGTGAATGGTTTCGAGGGCCGGTGGTCGTCAGGGCAGCTCGGCCAGGCGATCGTGCTCCTTCTCCAATTCGCGCACCAGTGCGTCCAGGACCTGTTGAATGTCCTCCGCCCCCTCCCGCTCACGCCTCTCCGTCCACTGCCACTGATCGAGGTATGCGTCCGATCCCTCAAGGCCCTCGGCCATGGCGACCCGGTCGATCTCCCCCTGAAAATGCGCGGGCATGGTCCTGGATACGGGCTTGCGTCCGTCGAAAACGCGGACCTGGGCCGGAATGTCCCGCCAGTACAGTATCTGATACTGATGCATTTGATCACTCCTCAAAGGACCGGTCCCGCGATCTGGCTTGTGGTGGCACAGCTTTGCTGGTCTTCCACGCAGATACAGCGTCACGCCGCATCAAAGGAATCGATTATGGCACAACAGCCCGCTTCGATGCCCGAGCTGACAACGAGAGACGTCCTGCAGCAGATCGACCGCAGGCTGACCCTCATCGAGGATGATCATCGGCAGCAGGACGCCAAGATGGAGGCCGGCTCGCCAGGCAGGACGCCAAGTTCCAGTGGACCTTCGGCATCATCCTGACCAGCTGGCTCTCTACCATGGGCACCCTCCTTCTCAAGAAGCGCTCTTCACCACCTGCTTCAACTTAACTACAGCTCTCCATCACCTGTTTGAAAGCTCGAATGTATTCGGGCCCGGTGCCACAGCAGCCGCCGACGATATGGGCCCCGGCGTCGAAGAGATCCGGAACCCGCTTGGACATCTCCTGCGATCCCTGCGGGTAAACCGAGCGACGCGTCTTGAAGTCGAGCGTGGGCAGGCCCGCATTGGGGTAGGCCATCATGCGCTTGCCTTC
>PBRM01000174.1 GCA_002725915.1 Gemmatimonadota bacterium | reverse complement strand
ATCGGGTCTGGCAAGGGCTCCATGTGATGGGCAAGAACGTCTTCCATACACGCCGCGAGATCTTTGTCACACCTGACGGCGTCCTGGTCATTCGGGTTACGGACTCACGCGAAAGTACGATGCCCTTCCAAATTCGGGTCGAGGTCGAGCAAGATGTCCGCATATACCTGAACCTGGGCATATACGACAAAGAGCACCCGAAGTGGACGCGTGCGGTAGCCTTAGAGGATAGCGGCGCCGTAGTCGTGGCAAGACGGCCGAAGACGTGCACCGCAACCCTCGCTGTGGCTGTCGCTGGGCAAGGCTTATTCGTCGATGCCGAAAAGGGCGTGTTTGGGTCTACTCAGTCAGGGCAGACGCTTACCTTCTACATCGCTCCGGGTTCGTCCTATGAAGGCCCCAAGGCCACAAAGGCGGCCTGGACCAAAGCCGAGGGAGCACGACGGCGCGGCTACGACGCGCTGCGCGTGGAGACAGCGCAATGGTGGAAGGAGTTCTACGGAAAGTCCTCCGTGCGACTGCCGGACCCGAGCCTGGCCAAATGGTAC
Organism: Gemmatimonadota bacterium; assembly: GCA_002725915.1. Taxonomy (GTDB): domain Bacteria; phylum Latescibacterota; class UBA2968; order UBA8231; family UBA8231. The sequence goes on along the minus strand of PBRM01000174.1, from coordinate 7,337 downwards.
GCCAGGTCGATCTACTACCACGGTGTCTTCTTCGGAAACACGGACATCCCTCCAGGGCGTAATTCGTCCAGTGTCGAGAGTTTCGCCGGAGCCATAGGGCTGGAATTCGATCTCGCTTTCAGCCAGTTCGCACTGCTCTATACGAACCATCTTGCCGAATCAGGAGGAGTCGTCAGCTGGCTGGCGCGGGTCCTGCCACGTGCGGAGCAGTACGCTAGGAAGGGCCTGATCCTGCACAAGACCAACGTGAAGTACGCCGGAGGCGCAAAGTACAGCACGCTCATGGGCTACGATGGAACCGCCACCGCGCCTCCTTCGGAAGCTGAAGGCGCAAGTGCCTACTTGAACTATGCCGGTGCCAATGCCGCCGCCATGGCGCTGGCGCATACAGACTGGGCCATGGACGGAGAGTACGACAGGATCGCCGATCGTATCCTGAAGGGAACTACGCAGGTTTCTCTGGAAGACCTGGAATGGCAAGAGGATATAGATGGCTTTCTGTCAAAAAGCGTCATCAGCGCAGTACAGCAGTCCGGCGCAATTTTTGGGTTGCGCGAATCTTTTGCTCGAGGCGTCGCGCCGCGGAGTTGGAGAAGCAGGAAGGACAAAATTCTCCTGCCGACGGCGGATTTCGCCGGTTCAAAGGTGATCTCTGTCGGTCCTGGCGTGGTGCCTTTCGAAGGCTCTGGCGATGCGTCCTGGCTACAAGGATTGTGGTGGTATGGCATCATCTCAGGGGATTCCCCCCTGGCGCGCACGACGTATGACATGATCAGCAAGTCGCTTACGGGCAACTACGTTTTCAACAACTCGAGGATGGGAGTCTACGCTGCAAAGCTGCGCGACGGCGACGACTCCTACGCCTGGGCAAAGCGCATGATCCGGCCGGGCGTAACGCTGTTCGACGACACGTGCTTTGGTGAAATCGTCCATGGCCCGGAAGACTTCAAGAAGACTCCAGGGATTGCCGCTCACAGTGCGCTAATCTGCAACGTGACCCAGATGCTTCTCGATGCCGACGACGAGGACACAATCATCGTTTTTCCGGCTATCCCCGAAACATGGCACAACGAAGGCGTGGCCTTTGCCGATCTCGCCGGACGAGGAGGGATTCGCGTATCTGCCGAGTTTGCCGAAGCGGGTGTCCGCGTGAGGCTTAGGAACGCCTCTCGGCATATAGTCGCGCGCCAGCTTCGGGTGCGCCTACCCGGCGGCACGGTGGAACTAGCTAAAGCTCCCGAGGACACCCGTATCTCGGAGGGTTGGGCCAGCATCGCGCGCGTCGTGATCCCGGCTGAGGCGACGCTCGAGTTTGTATTCACGCCAACAGCCGGGGGATGATGCCGGTATAGCTCCTCCGCGGGTAGAGGCTCTTGCGGTCCCGCTGGTCGAACGTCACCAGGTTGCCGTCGATCAACCGAACCAAATCCCGCAAACTGGCGTCCGAAGACTTCCCCGATCCCTCAGCGCCTCAGCCAGCTCCCCGGTCCGCCTACATCCCCTCTATCTCCTGGTTGGTGGCATTGCCATGCTCCACTTAGCTTTCGGCGCCGCGCTGACCCGGCTTCGCCCGGTCACTGAACGACCCCCACTCTCACGCCCCCGCACAGGAAATCATGGCGATGGCGGCCGGCGCTGTCCACGCCACTTCCCAGTGCTCACCTCTGTCGTCACTGCGATACAGTTTCTGGGCGACGGCCGCCCAGGCGGCCCCGTCGTCGGAGAAGGCGAGATGGAAGGTGTCGATGTTGCCGGGTGTTGCGGCCGGAAAGCCGTCGGTCACGTGGCTCCAGTTTCGCCCCCCGTCATCGGACCGGTAGAGCTGCCCGTCCACGTCTTGGTGCGGTCCCCTGCTGACGGTGGCGAGAACGCAGTCGGCGTCTCGCGGGTGCACGGCGACGGCGCGACCGTATTTCACCGGCAGCCCCTCGGACCGATGCGTCCACGTCTGTCCGCGGTCGTGGCTGACGAAGACGGCGTCGGCGGTATTGGCGTAGAGCCGCTGCGGCGAGGCTGGAGAGACGGCGACTTGATGCACGTCTCTGTGCAGGTCGGGCGTAACCGGCTCCCAGCTGACACCGCGGTCCTCCGAGCGCATGGTGCTGCCCACGTGAATGTCGGCATACACCCAGTCGCCGGAGTGGACGACTGATCGCACCGCCGGTGGACCTCCCCACGGGGTGACCCACTCGTCGCGGCACTCGAGGGCATCGAAGCCCTCGACGACCCGGGCGGGCCCGTCGCCGTCGGCAAGACGGTACAGGTGAGGGGGCTCGGCGCCGATGAGCAGCTCCACGGGATCCTCGCTTAGGATGTCGAGGCTCTCCACGGATCCCTCGATGCCGCTTTGCAGACGGCGCGTGCGGCCGTTTTCCAGCACAGCGACATCACCCCCCTGCAGGCAGATGACCGAGAGGCCGCGGCCTTCCTGCACTGCGCCAACGGTTTCGCCTTCGAGCCGCAGCTCGGGCGCCAGGGGCCCGTTGGCGATGGGGGTGGCGGAATAGACCTGGTCTTCGGAGGCGATCAACATGTTCGAGCTCCTTGTTTCAGGTTGATTTCGTCCACTTCCCTTCCACCACTGTGACAGGTCATGCCTCAGACGGCTACGCCCGAGGTCGTCCCATCACGGGCCGGGACGGATCCCCGAACTCCGCGCCGGTGTGGGTTCCGGGGGGAACGAGGCGGTCGATCTCATCGAGGGCATCAGCCTCTATCTCCACGCCAAGCGATCCCAGGTTATCCTCGAATTGCTCCATGGTGCGAGGGCCGAGGACGGCGGCGGCGACGATGGGATTGGCGATCACCCAGGCGAGGGCGAACTGGGAGGGGGTGCAGGCCTGGCTTCTGGCGAGGGATTGCACTTCCAGCGCCACGTCGAAGCTCTCCGGCCTCAACTCCGTCTCCTGGATGCGCCGGTCCCCGCGGGAGGCGCGGGAGCCTTCCGGGAAGGCCTGCCCTCGAGCATACTTGCCGGTGAGGACGCCGCGCGCCAGGGGACTGTAAGCCATGACGCCGATGCCGAACTGTTGGCAGAGGGGAAAGAGCTCCAGCTCCGGGTCGCGGTTGACGATGTTATAAAGAGGCTGAACGCAGCACAGGGACGCCAGGTTGTGGCGGTCGCTCGTCCACAGGGCTTCGCAGATCTTCCAGGCGTCGAAATTGGAGCAGCCGACGTAGCGCACCTTTCCCTGGCGGACGAGGAGGTCGAGAGCCTCCAGGGTCTCCTGGATCGGCGTACCCGGATCGGCCCGGTGGATGAGATAGAGGTCGATGTGGTCGGTGTCCAGACGGCGCAGGCTGTTCTCCACCTCGGCGAGGATGTGGTAGCGACTGGTGCCTGAGTCGTTGGGGCCGTCTCCCATGGCGCCGCACACCTTGGTGACGAGCACGGCCTCGCCGCGGCGGTCGGAAAGGGCTTTGCCGACGACGCGCTCTGACTCGCCGGCGCTGTAGACGTTGGCGGTATCGATGAAGTTGATCCCCTCGTCGATGGCGCGATGGATGATGCGGATGGATTCCCCCTCGTCGGTGGGTCCGCCGAACATCATGGTTCCAAGACACAGGCGGGAGACTTTGAGGCCAGATGCTCCCAGATTCACGTAGTCCATGGCTTCAGGGGCCTTTCGAGCGAGGGCGGTTCACGTCGTGCGGAACCGGTCTGCCGGCCTTCTCACCGGGCGCGGGCGCACGCCGACGAAAATAGGGAACCGGCGCAACGGCACCAAGGGGCACCCTTGTCCCCAGCTGTGGGTTGCCGTACAATTGTTCGCCCTCACAGGTATTCTGCCTCCCCCCGCAGTACCGATATAGACCTCCTCCCCGACAGGAGGCCCTCCCGTGCGCTTCGTCGCCGACGTGCACCTGCACTCTCGTCACTCGCGGGCGACCAGCAAGGAGCTTAATCCCGAGAATCTGTTCAAATGGTCGGCGCTGAAGGGCGTCAACGTCGTTGGAACAGCGGACTTCACCCATCCGGAGTGGCTCGCTGAGCTGAAGGAAAAACTGGAGCCGGCCGAAGAGGGGCTGTTTCGCCTCAAGCCGGAGATCGCCGCGCCCGTGGAAGCGGAGCTGCCGGCCACTTGCAGGGGAGAGGTGCGCTTTCTGCTCTCGGTGGAAATCAGCTCGATCTACAAGAAGAATGATCGGACCCGGAAGGTCCACAACGTCGTCATCCTGCCCGATTTCGCTGCCGCTGACGAGCTCAACCGGCGCCTCGGCGCCATCGGCAACCTCAAGTCGGACGGGCGGCCCATCCTGGGGCTGGACAGCAAGGACCTGCTGGAAATCTGCCTCGAGGTCCGCGACGACGTCCTCTTCATCCCCGCCCACATCTGGACCCCCCACTTCGCGGTCCTGGGATCCAGCTCTGGGTTTGACAGCCTGGAGGAGTGCTTCGAGGAGCTGCTGCCCCACATTCCAGCGGTAGAGACGGGATTGTCGTCGGATCCGCCGATGAATCGCCGGCTCTCGGCTCTGGATCGCTTCGCCGTGGTTTCGAATTCGGACGCGCACTCACCGCGGAAACTGGCGCGCGAGGCGACCTGCTTCGACTCCGAATTGAGCTATCCCGGCATCCTCTCCGCCCTCAGAGAGCGCGACCCGGAGCGCTTCACCGGGACGATCGAGTTCTATCCCGAAGAGGGGAAATACCACTACGACGGCCACCGCAAGTGCGGTGTCTGCTGGCAGCCCAAGCAAACCCTTGCGGCGGCAGGGCTGTGTCCCGAGTGCGGTCGCAAGCTGACCGTTGGCGTCCGGCATCGGGTGGAGAAGCTGGCGGACCGGCCAGAAGGAGCGGAGGAGGAGAGCGAGAGGAGAGCGGGATTCGAGTATCTGATCCCCCTGGCGGAGGTGATCTCCTCCTCGGTGGGAGTCGGACCCACCAGCAAGAAGGTGCAGACCATCTACCATGCATTGCTGGCGGCCCTGGGTCCGGAACTGGATGTGCTGCGCACTGTCACCCCCGATGAGATCGCCGGCTGCGGCCAGCCGATCGTGGCCGAGGGGGTGCGCCGCATGCGAGCCGGCCAGGTGCACATCGAACCGGGCTTCGACGGGGAGTTCGGGACAATCCAGGTGTTCTCGAAAGAGGAGCTGTCTCAGCTGGAGGGGCAGGCGCGGCTTTTCGAGATGCCACCGGAGGTCGGGGCGGAGCCGCCCGGGGCGGAGGAGATCGACGCCGCGGCAGTGTTGGTTGGGGAGATCGCCACCGAACGCGGGGACGGAGAGAGAGTCGAGGCCTTGCTGGATTTGGGTGAGGCGGTGGCGCCGCCGCAGCCGGGTCCGGGACGAGAAACCAGCGGTGGCGAGCTGGACGAGGAGCAGTGGCAGGCGGTGACGACAAAGGAGGGGCCGGTGGTGGTGGCGGCGGGTCCGGGCTCGGGAAAGACGCGTACCCTCACCAACCGGATCGCCTACTTGATCCTTCAGCGCGGCGTGGAGCCCGGCCGGATCGCGGCCGTCACCTTCACGAACCGGGCAGCTGGAGAGATGGTGAAGAGGCTGTCGAGCCTGCTGCCGGCCACACCTGGCATGCGGCCGGGCGTGAGGGTCGGCACCTTCCATCGACTGGCGCTGGATCTGACCCGTGTTCTCGGAAGGCCGGAGCGCCCGGTGATACTGGATCCTCTCGAAGCGCGGGATCTGCTGACAGCAGCGCTGCAGGGAGCGGGGTTGCCGCTCCGAGTTGCGACCGTGCAGGAGCAGATCTCTCGCTTGAAGGCGGACGGGCGATCTCCGGAGGAGGCCACCGATGACGGTGAAGGGAAGCTGGCGGACGCCTACCGTGCCTACCAGGAACGGCTGAGCACATTCGGCGCCTGCGATTTCGACGATATTCTGCTCGAATTCCTCAAACTGCTGGAAGAGGACGCGGAGGCGCTGACGCGGGTCCGCGAGCACGCCGAACACCTGCTGGTGGACGAGTTCCAAGACGTCAACGCCGTCCAGTATCGACTGGTTAAGCTCATGGCCGGCCAGGGATCCGGCCTCTTCGCCATTGGCGATCCCGACCAGGCCATATACGGGTTCCGCGGCGCAGATCCGGGATATTTCCAGAGATTGTGCGAGGACTTTCCCGCAGCCAGCCAGGTGAGGCTGGGACGCAACTACCGCTCCGAGGAGCCGATCATTCGGGGAGCGGCAGCGGTCATCGGCGGTCGTGCCGGCCGCCAGCAAGACCGCGTCGCCGGAGGTCCGGCTGGGCTTTCAGCGGCAGAGTCGGCAATCCTCCCGCGGCCGCTGGCGGGTCGCCCGATTCGCCTGCTGACGGCGGCCAGCGAGCTGGCCGAGGGGATTGCGGTCGTGCGGGAAGTCAGCCGCATGGTCGGCGGCGCCGACATGAACCAGGCGGACCTCGGCCCTCAAGCGGGGGAGGGAGAAAAGGGTGAATACGCCTTCGGCGACATGGCCGTACTCTTTCGCACGGGCCGGCAGGCAGATGTCCTGGAGGAGTGCTTTCTGAAGGAGGGGCTTCCCTACTGCCTGATTGGGCAGCGGGGCTTTCTGAAGTCCGGCAGCGTGCGACAGGCGCTCGCGTTCTGTCGCTACCTGGTCGAACGGCCGAGCATGTGGCGTCTGCTGGAAGTGGTGAGGTCAGGGCCCTTCCAGATCGGCAAGCCGGGAAACGCGATGCTGCTGGAGCGTATGACGAGCGGCGGTGCTGGCGGCGTCGAGCTGACGCGGCTGGCGGAGGAGATTCCCGGGAGGGAGGGGAAGTCCCTGCAGGCGCTAGCGGAGGCGGTGAAGCGCTACCGCCCCCTCGCTCAGGAGACCTGCTGCGCCAGTGGCAGGCGGAGTACGGCCTGGAGGAGGACGAGGAGGACGCCTTCGGTCGGTTGGTCGAGGTGGCGGCGGGGGCCGAGAATCTGGAAGAGATGCTCAGCACCGTGCTCCTGGGGAGGGAGGCGGATGTGGAACGGTCCGGGAATCGAGCCGGAGGTCAGGGCGAGGCGGTGCGGCTCATGACCATGCATGCGGCCAAGGGGTTGGAATTCCCGCTCGTCTTTATCTGTGGCGTCGAGGACGGGCTAGTGCCGCTGCGGGAAGAGGGGAGAGGGTGCGACCAGGAGGAGGAGCGGCGACTGCTGTATGTGGCCTTGACGCGGGCCCGGGAAGAGGTGGTGCTGCTCAGGGCGCGAAGCCGGATGCGACACGGCAAACAGCTGGCGCCTCAGCGCTCGCGCTTCGTCGACAACATTCCGAGGGAGCTGCTGCTGGAGTCGGAGGCGGACACCCAGCGGCGGGAGCGCTCTACCCAGCTGAGTCTGTTCTGAGCAGCTTGCCGGAGAGGCGTATATACATTGGCTCCAGGTAGATCAGATACCCTTGCTGCT
>PBRM01000173.1 GCA_002725915.1 Gemmatimonadota bacterium | reverse complement strand
TGGTCATCTTCGCCCTCGTCGGCGTCTTCTTCCAGCAGGCCGTGGTCATCTTCGCCCTCGTCGGCGTCTTCTTCCAGCAGGGCCTCCAGTTCGTCGTCCTCCGTCTCGGCACCGTCGTCGGGGCCTTCTTCCTCCAGTAAATCCTCGAGAAGGTCCGCCTCATCCCCCTTTCCCAGTAGATCCATCAAGTCGTCGGATGATTCGCCGTCCTCAGCGGCGGTCAGTTCTACCTCCTCCTCCAAAGCCCCAGCGGCTTCTATGGCTGCCTCCTCCTCCATTGCCGCCATCCACAGCGGGTCGAACTCGTCCTGCTCGTCTGCGCTGTCCACACTGTCGGAGGCGTTCTCGAACAGGGCATCGATATCGCCCTGACCTACACCCGCTCCGGATGCAGGTGCGGTATCGGCTTCTACGAACAGGGCACTCTGGCCGACCGCCCCGAGCGCCTCTTTCACCCTGGTGCTGATCTCGGTGTCCCCAAGGGGCCCGGGGGTCTGTACCGGAGGAGGGCCTGATCTGTCGTCCGCTACTTGCTCTTCGCCACCGAGGAGCAGCCTAAGCGATTCCAACCCCTCCTGCAGACGTGACCACTGTTCGCCGTCGGGGGACCCATCGGTGAGAACTTCGGCACTCTTGCGCGCGAACTCGATGACGTGGTTCAGGTTGGGAAATGCGTCCTCGAACACCATCAGGTAAGCCTGGACCTTTGAATCCGTGATATCTCGCCTGATCTGCTCAAACCAGAGGCTGTTGAATAACATGGCCAGCGACTCGAGCGCTTCCAGCTGTTTGACGACCTCCTGCAGTTCTTCTCTGTTCATGATCTATGTCCCTGAGTAGTCAAGCGCCATTGCCTCACTTCGTACTTGGAAGCGCTCGCCCAATACCCCTTGCCCTCATAACTCCTACCTTCCGTAATCCCTTGGCGCTCTTAATATAAGATAGCCGCTGAGGTTTCGAAATAAACTCTGGATCCTCAATGTCAGTCCCGTAGTGTTGCGCGGGGGTGCCTGCTCAATGTCAATGCCATAATGTTGCGCGAGGGTAGGGTTCGTGTTTGCGAGATCGTCAAATTCCCTCTGCCCCTTCGAAGCCACCGGCACAAGGTGTGATGACTGATACCCCGTTCCGGGGAGATGTGTGTGTGCGTGTGCGTCAAGGTGCTGATAGGTGAGAGCCGGCAGCCAGATCGCTGTTCAGCCTTCTCAGTACGAGTTGCATCAGGAGCAGGCCTATCAGCGCCTCCGGCAGCATGTAGCTGCCGTTGTAGAACAGGGAGTAGCGCCAGACCTGCACTCCCTCGGGAGCGAATTGAGTGAAGTAGACGCATCCTGAAGCGAAGTGACAGAGGAACCGCAACCCGTTAGCGACAAGGACGCCGGTAACGATCAGCCACTTGGCTGACCGACCCCTGTCGCCGACTCCGAGCAGATGGACGGGGAGCCCAGCCGTGCCCAAAGCGCCGAAGGCCACGGGATAGTCGAGAATTACCTGAACAGGGTGAAACGGATAGGGGCCGATAATGAAGTTGACAAATCCATAGGCGACCCCTGCCAGGACGCCTTTGCCGACGCCGTGGCGGATGGCAACGGCGAGGATGGGCAGCGAGTGAAGACTGACGGAGCCCCCGTACAACAGGTGCGGCAGTTTGATTCTGACCAGACTGAGCACTGCCGCCAGGGCCACCGCCACCGCTAGCTCTGCGCTCACGCGCAGGTTCATCGCGGCTGCCCGCTGATCAAGCTATTTCGGATAAACACTTTAATCTATTGCAGTTCAAGAACATAGGCAACGTGTCTTGTTGGGGGAATCCAACGGCGGAAGGTTTGGCTTGCGCCAGGAACCCTCTTGCGGTATGGCGCGTCTACCTCATGCGAGCCTTCCCGGTCTGGGCTCGCACCCTCCCTGCGGCCAGAAGCGGACCACGGTCTGCTTCTGGCCGTTTCGCGTCAGTTGAGGCGCTGAAGGATCATGATGCCCTGCTCGATTGCGATTACATCACTCACCTGACCCACCTCCAATTCAAGAACAGCTTTCTCCACCGCCGGCAGCATCTCCCCCGGCCCGAAAAAACCCAGATCGCCGCCATCACGAGCGTTCGGAGACTTGGAGAATCTGACCGCGAGCTGGGAGAAATCCTCCCCGCCGTTCAGGCGCTGGAGGATGTCTCTCCCCTCTGATTCGGTCTGCACCAGGATGTACCGCGCCCTCATCTTGCCGCTCAGTATCGCCCTGATCTCCTCGGCTTGCATGTTCACCGCATGCTTCAACTCGGGGTCCACGACGAGCGTCTTCGCCTTGTTGTAGTAATCCAGCGCCTGTGTGTAGCGCTTCTGGCCGGCGTGGAGGAAGGCGAGGTTGTTGAGTCCTTCCAGATCGCCGGGGAGAATCTCCGTCACCCTCTCATACTGTCCGATGGCTGCCTCCACGGAATCGAGGTGAGAGTAGTACAAGCCGAGATAGCGATGCCCCTCCGGGTTGAGGTCATCGAGCTCTATGGCGGTGTTGAGATGGACTCTGGCGAGCTCGGCCCGGCCCGCTTGCAGATAGAGGAACCCGATGGAGCTGTGAATGTCGGAACGCTCGGGCGACAGCTCGAGCGCTGAGGCCATGTAGTGGATGGCTGAGTCCAGTTTGCCAGCGGCGAGAAAGGCCTCGCCGATCTTCGAGTACGCCGCCAGCTGTCCGGGCCGCTCCAGGAGAGAGCGCTGCAGGGCCGTCAACGCTTCGTCGATCGACCCGGCAGCCATGTAGAGATCTGACAGCCGGTTGAGAAAATCGGCGCTGCCGGCGCCGGCAGCCAAAGCGCCCTCGTACCTGGCAATGGCGAGGTCGAGCTGACGCCTCGGGCCACCACTGCGCCTGGCGCAATTCGGTTCGAGCGCACAGGCGGCGTGGAACTCCCCTTCGTTCACCAGCCTGACCATTTCGGGCACCTCTGTCGAGTCCGGCGAGCTCGAGTCCGGCTGCCCCTGCTGACTCTCTCCCACGCCCGCAGCAGCAATAAGGGCGGCCACCCCCGCCCCCCACTGCCACAGGGGAGCAGCTCTCTCTCTGCGGCTGGCCGCGCGCGCGAAATCCCCGTCTGACACCGCCAGCTGATTTCCTGACTCGGCTTGAGCGCGATCGGTCATTGGCCCTTGAGGTGTTGCAGTACCTGGCCCGTAATAAGCTCGACGAGCTCCTCTCTGGATCCGTCTGCGGCAGATGCCGGTGAGCCTCCCAGTTCACACCCGGGACGTCCCGTAATACCGAATCGGGTCCGCAGTTCCAGCAGGTCCTGGACCTGATCGCCGGTAAGGGTGTTGGTAGTTCCCAACTGCTGGGCGGTCAGGGCTATTTTCGCGAAGTGCTCGACAGTCTCCATCTTGAAATGGGCATCCATGACATGGCTGCCCAGGGTGACCACTCCATGGTTCGCCATGAGCACGGCATCGTGCTTCTCGAGCAGAGGCTTCATGGGCTCGACGATCTCCGGCCCTCCGGGGGTGCCATAGGAGGCGAGCGGCACTCCCCCCAGACTCACAATGACCTCCGGTAAGACACACTGAGTGAGATCGATGCCTGCCACTGCGTATCCCGTGGCCGTGGGAGGATGGGCGTGGATGACGGCGTTGCAGTCCTGCCGTAACTGATATACCTCCAGATGCATGCGGAGTTCGGAGGATATCTTCATCTCACCGGAGACCTGCGCGCCATCCATGTCGCAGATGGCGAGCATGCTCTCCTTCATATACCCCTTGCTGACGCCGGTTGGGGTGCAGAGAATCCGGTCCTCTCCGATCCGGGCGCTGATGTTCCCGTCGTTGGCGGCGACGTAACCGCGCTGGTATATCCTTCTGCCGACCTCGCAGATCTCGCGACGAAGGGCAAAGCCTGATGTCACTGCTTAGACTCCTGTCTCGACGCGAGCAGCGCCTTTTCGCAACCGGCTCCGGGCGACCAGCTTGGCGAAGCTGAAGGTCACCCACTCAATCTGCCAGAAGTGTCTGACGGCACCACCGACGGAGCTGCCCACAAAGAACAGGCCCAGCAGGCCGGGGGTGAGGACATTGATGACATAGAGGAGCAGGGCGGCGTCGAAGGCCGGCGACGGGTCCAGCCCCATTGAACGGAATACCAACACCGCCGACACTTCGCGCACACCCAGGTCCATCACCCCCACTGGCAACAGCGCCTTGATACCGAAAATGACGGGAATGGCCAATACAACGGGAAGCGACAATTCTCCCCCCAGGCTGCTTTGAAGAATCAGAAACTGCGTAAAGAAAATGAGGTTGAAAAGTCCGGACCAGGCCAGCGTCCCCAGCCAGATTGTCACGGGTAATCGACGGAGAGCCGTGGTCAGATCCAAAAGCATCGGCCACCGGGAATTGTACTTCGCAAGCCCCCGCCCGTCCCCATCGCCCTCGCCCCCGCCGCTCAACCACCGACGCCCCAGCAACGATATGACCAGAAGGCCAGCAGCCGCAGCGAGGCCAGCAGGGGGCCAGAGAAAAAGGAGACAGAGAGTGCCGGCCAAGAGGGTCATGGCAAAGGAACAGAAGCGGTCAGCCGCGGCCGCGGCCGAGGCGGCCAGACGCTGGCTCGGGAGGAAAATCCCGCGGGACAGCTCACCGATTCGGGCGGGTGAGAACAGGCCCACGGAAAACCCGGCAAGGAGCGACCGAAGGCCCTCTCGCCGCGTCGTCTCGGGTCGGACGGACGAAACCAGCTTCTGCCACTTGATCCATTGGACAGCCAGCCCCAGAAGACCGCCGACCACAGCCAGCCCCAGCCGGGCCGGCGCTACATGCCGAAGTGAATCCCAGGCAGAGCCGGGGTCCACGAGGAGCGCCAGGATAACGACCACGGAAACGGAGACGATCCCCTTTGTCAGCAGGGGCATGACACGGTCCTCACTTCAGTTGGGAGGCGAGGTCAATCGAGACCGAGCGGATCCGCTGGAAGCAGGGATTCGAGACTCGGGTGGGGTCGGGGGATAATATGGACGGCCACGACCTCACCGACCGCCGCCGCCGCTTCGGCTCCCGCCTCGGAGGCGGCTCGGACCGCCGCTACGTCACCCCGGACCAGGGTCGTCACCAGCCCTCCGCCGGCAGCCTGCCAGCCGAGGACTCTGACGTCGGCCGCCTTCACCATGGCATCGGTAGCCTCGATCATGGCGACATAGCCGCGGGTCTCTATCATCCCCAGTGCGTCGTTCACGTCGTCGAAGGCGGGTCTGCGGTGAGGTCGGTTGTTGGCGAGCCACTTCCCCGGCACCGCTGCTGCCGGCATGAGCTGATCGGCCCGCTCGGAAAGCTTCAACTAGACGAAACTAACGGGCTTACGCGAGGGAAGTCAAGAACTTGGGCAGCACCCACTCATCGAAAGCAGCTCTCATCGACAGCGTCCCTGTATCTGGGCAATCTCGTCCTTGAAGGGTCGTTTTCGTGGAGGTCGGGGGGAATAGAGCGGGTCGTCATCGGACCTGCGGCAGCCTGCGGATCGGCCGTCACGCTGATGGGCGAGACCGACTGGATCGATGATTCCGACGGGGCGGACCGCGAACAGTTCGTCTCCTCGACAGCATCGAGTATTGGTAGCAGAGCGTCACCCTGCGCCTCGCCGTAACTACCACGACCCCTAAGGTGTCATAGACGAGAGGAGTCGCGTCAGTCTCGGCGCCATCGCCTTCCTTACGCCAACCCTGATGGCGGGCATCCACTACCGAATCAAAGAGAGTGTCCCCCAGGACGTGGAGGGCACCACTGTGAGCGCCTCACAATCGCTCTGCACGCCTTCCCTTGACGGATCACGAGGGTTGTCCCCAGAGGTGCCCGGAGAGTGGCATGGGAGGACTACGCTCCCTCTTGCGGCAGCAGGGCAGGCGCCACCATGAGGGTTTTCTCCCTGCGCAGGACCGCCAGACCCGCGGCCGAACCCTTGGGCTTGGTCACATATCTTACCGCGGTGTAGACGACGGCGACTTTCCGTGCTGTGCGCCCCTTACTCCAATAGGCGGCCACCGCAGCGGCTTCGTGCAGCGTTCGACTACTCGGCTCATCCTTGCGCCCGGCACGGCGCAATACCACGTGGGAGCCGCTGTACCCCTGAGCGTGGAACCAGACGTCATCCTGCGCGGCCATGTGGTGCGTCAGCACGTCGTTCTCTCTGTTGTTACGCCCTGCCCACACCGCCCATCCACTGGAAGTCAGGTAGCGCCGGGGATGGCCCGCCTCTCCCCTGGCTTTGCTCCCGGCTTTCCGGCTGGAGTCCGCCCCGCCCTCTCTCTGTCCCTCGAGCTCACTCAATGGCACCTCCTTCCCTTCCTGAAGCCTGCTGAGTATCTCCCCCAGTTCCGCCTGCTGTTGTCGAAGCCACCTCAAGCGCGTCGGCAGGATGTTTAGGCGCCGCCGCAATCGCCGAGCTCGTTTCAGGTATCGGGCGGCATTCTCCGCCGCCCCTAAGAGCGGGTCCAGCTCGACGCTCACCCGGGTGGCTCCGGTAGGGTCGAAACTGTCGGGCAGCTCGACGCGACATTGACCCCTGCTGACGGAATTCAGATGAGCCATGATCAGGCTTCCCATCTTCTCGAGCTCGTCGGCAGTCTCCGCCTGAGCCAGGTCCGACTCGACGGCTCTGCAGGTGCGCCCAAGATTGCGCAGATCTTTGGTCAGCTTCCGTATGCGGACCGAGCTTGTGGCCTCGAACCGCCCCCCCTGCTGCATCCGCTCCCGGCCGCGCATCCACTGCTGCACGGCATCACTGACACTGGTACAGCGACTAAGGCCGCAGACGGGTCTAAGGGGTTTGAGCGACGAGAACAGCTTTTGACCTCCCTCCTCCCACATGAAGGCCTCGGAGGATCCGCCCCGATGCGCCGAATACATATCACAGGCGACCTGCCACAAGCCGATCAGGGTCGCCTCATCGACGTTCTGCACGGCCACAGTACCGTCAGCTGAAGCGCGGTAGAGGATCTCATCAGCGATGCCTCGATCGGCGCCGGCAAGCAGCGTCCCCAGGGCCCGCACCAGCGTGCGTGTGGGCTCCGCTCTCGCCAGCTGGCAAAACTCAGACAGTTCGGCCTCGCCAGGGACCAGTCGTTGCGGCCCGGGGATGGGCGTATAGGGCTCTCCCTTGACGATTCGGCTGACCCCGACGCCCCTACCTCGCCAGCAAGCGACAATACACTGGGTCTGCTCGCTCTTGAGGACGGCCTGAAC
>PBRM01000172.1 GCA_002725915.1 Gemmatimonadota bacterium | reverse complement strand
CGGCGGCGGCGGCGACCGCCCCGTATCGAGGTCTCCCTCCTCGACGGCAGAGTGCTGGAGGCCCAGTACGTAGATACCGACAATTTCTTGGACCTGGCCGTTCTCCGAGTGGAGGCCAGCGATCTTCCGGTTGCGCCTCTGGGGCGTTCGAGCGATATTTTCGTGGGTGAATGGACTATCGCCATCGGCAATCCGTTCGACCTGGGCCCGACCGTGACCGCTGGCGTTGTCAGCGCCGTGGATCGAGATTTCCAGGAGAGCAAGGGCGACTACCACTACCGCAACATGATACAGACCGATGCGGCCATCAATCCCGGCAACAGCGGGGGCCCCCTCGTCAACGCCTTGGGCGAGGTCATCGGCATAAACAGCTTTATCTACACCGGTAGCAATTACTCGACGGGCTCGATCGGAATCGGCTTCGCGATCCCGGTGGATGCCGCCCGTCGATTCCTGGAGGAGGTCAGGACCCACGGACGGGTACGGAAGCCGTGGACGGGTATTGTCGATATGACCAACTTCACGCCGCGATTGGGTCGGTATCTGGATCTGCCGATTTCTGAAGGAGCTATAGTGACGCACGTAGCCGTCGATAGCCCTGCGGCCGACTCGGGATTGAAGCGGGGGGACGCCATCGTCGCCATAAACGGCGAGAAGGTGCGGAGCGAGGAGGAGGCCTGGGGAATTCTCAGAAGCCTGAGGGTGGGGGATACGGGTTCTCTGGCGGTGGTGAACACCGACGGCAGACACATCGTCACCTTCCGCCTGCAGGAGCTGCAGCAGCAACGGCAGGGGTGGTACTGAGTGGCTCGGGAGGGAATTCCGTTTGTCGGCGGGGCTGTTTTCTTGAGTCTCGCCTGCTGGCTGGCCTCAGACTGGATCGCCCCGCTGACCTACGCTACGGCCGCCTTCGGGGTATTGACGGCATTTGTGGTTTTCTTCTTCCGCGATCCGGAGCGCACGCCGCCGCCGGTCCCGGGTGCCATCCTGTCAGCTGGCGATGGCAAGGTGGTGAGCATAGAGCGGCTGGATGCGGATGACGAGTACCTTGAGGGTCCCGGGATCAGGGTCAGCGTTTTCCTTTCGGTTTTCAACGTCCACGTCAACCGCATCCCAATGGCGGGAAAGGTCGATTTCGTGGACTGGCGCACTGGCCGCTTCGGCGTCGCCTTTGCGCTGGAGGCGTCGGAGGAAAATCAGCAGAGCATCATTGGGATCAGCAAGGGGTCCTCTCGACTTATCGTTAAACAGATTGTCGGCATCGTGGCGCGACGGATCGCGTGCTATCTAAGTGCAGGGGATGAAGTGAGTTTGGGGCAGCGTTTCGGGCTCATACGCTTCGGTTCCCGCGTCGACCTGATCCTCCCGGATGGAGTGGATATTCGAGTTGGTGTGGGGGACCGTGTTCGGGGTGGAGAAACCGTGATTGGAGTCTGTTCACCACATGTATAGAATCCTTCCCAGCATCTTCACGGTCGGCAACCTGTTCTGCGGTTTCCTGGCCATCAGTTATATCCTCGATGGCAGATATGTGCCGGCTACCTGGCTGATCGTTCTTGGTGCCGCTCTCGACACCATGGACGGCCGCATCGCCCGCTTCATCGGCAATGACTCCAAGTTCGGCATCGAGTTCGACTCGCTGGCCGATTTGTGCACCTTCGGAATCGCCCCCGCCCTCATGGTCTATCGCGAGTCTCTCAACTCCGGCTGGGGCGTCGCCATCGCCTTCGCCTTCCTTCTGTGCGGGGCCTTGCGGCTGGCGCGCTACAACCTGCTCAGCCACGAGGACGAGAGGGGCGAGCTGTTCTTGGGGTTACCCATTCCAGCCGCCGCCGTGGCTCTGAGTCAATATGTCGTGTTCACCAAAGACGCCTGGCAGCCGAGCCACGATGGCTCCGTCGCGGTGTTTTTCGTTCTCCTCCTGTCCGGCCTCATGGTGAGTCGCGTCGAGTACGACTCCATGCCCAACTTCAGGGCCACCACGCTCTGGGGCCGCTTCAAACAGCTCTATTTCGTCTCTGCGGTGGCCCTCATCCTCCATCCCAGCACGTCGAAGGGCTTTTTCTTTCCACTCGTCGTGCTCTACCTGCTGACCGGGATCTATCGGTGGGTCGCCGGAATCTTCCGCGACGAGGTCACCCAACATGCCTGAACCCGCATACCGTCGTCGTCATTGGGGGAGGTTCGGACCTTTCGCGCATGTTCAGGGATAAGCCTGTAAGCCACCTCATCGTCATTCTTTTTATCGGCGTCCTGTGTGCCAATGTCATCGGCGAGGCACTGCGCATCCTCCTGCACTCCCTTGCCGGCCAAGGCAGTATCGTCGAGCTGGCTCTGTTGAACTACCTCTCGTGGTCAGTGGGGCCTATCGGACTCAACCTCTTCATTCTCACATTCGATTTCGAGCTCGCGCTGCGATTCAACGTCATATCCATTCTGGGACTCTTCGTGGGCTGGTATTATTTCAAGTACTCCTATTGACTTGACTTGAAGCTCGCCGGGACGCGCCGCTGGTCCCCGGCGGAAGACCGAATTCTGACATTGAGGGAGAGCAGCCATGTTCGGTATGGGTCACTACGAAATCATCATCATCCTCATCGTCATTCTCCTCGTGTTTGGGGCCAAACGGATTCCGGAAATGGCCCAGGGGCTGGGCAAGGGGATCAAGGAATTCAGGAAGGCGATGAAGGACGTGAAGGACGAGGTCGACATATCTGAGCGCCTGCCGTCAGACACCATCAAGCCTGAGCCTGCACCTGACCAGGAGGCTCAGCAGGTAACCCCCCCTCCGGCAAGCCCTGCCCCACCACCAGTGCCGTCAAAGGGAAACTCCGTGTCCGGCAGCGCCAAGGAGGAGACCTCCCAAGGCTGAACATGCGCTTTATCCTTGCGAGTGACCCCCCTGCTGGTTTCAGACGTGGCCCTGAATGAGCTCACCGCCTGCGACGTGATCCAACGCGTGCGCAGCGGCGAGACCAGCTCCGTTGAGGTCACGCAGTCGGTTCTCGACCGCATCGAATCGGCAGAGCCCACGCTGAACGCCTTTGTCTCGGTCGACGTTGAACGGGCCCTCGCGCGCGCTGAGTCTATCGACAAACGCCGTTCGCGGGGGGAAGAGCTCGGTGATCTTGCCGGTGTTCCCATAGCCGTAAAGGACGTAATCTGTGTTCGCGGAGGACGAACAACCTGCGGCTCCCGCATCCTCGAGCACTATGTAGCCCCGTACGATGCTACCGTGATAGAGCGTCTTCACCAGGCGGATGCCGTTCTCGTGGGCAAGACCAATATGGACGAATTCGCCATGGGCTCGTCCTGCGAGAACTCTTTCTTCGGTCCCACCCGCAATCCCGCCGATCCAGACCGCGTTCCCGGGGGCAGCAGCGGCGGCTCCGCGGCAGCCGTGGCCGCCCATGAGACCATTCTTGCCCTCGGCTCGGACACGGGCGGCTCCGTGCGTCAGCCGGCAGGTTACTGCGGGGTCGTGGGGCTGAAGCCCACCTACGGGCGCGTATCCCGCTACGGTCTGGTGGCGTTTGCCTCGTCACTCGACCAGATCGGCCCGGTCGCCAAGGACGTGGCCGACGCCGCCCTGTTGCTGAGCGTCATTGCCGGACACGACTCTCGAGACGCGACCTCGGTGGATGAGGCCGTACCCGATTATCCCCAGAAACTCACGGGGGAGGTCGAGGGTCTGAAAGTGGGACTCGCAGAGGAGCACTTCGGCGCGGGGTTGGACGAGGAGATCCGTTCGGCCGTGGAGGAAACGGCCAGACGCCTTGAGGAGCAGGGAGCCGAGATCGTCTCCCCCCTCTCCCTGGAGGTAGCCGCAAATCCCGACTACTGCATCGGTGCCTACTACATCATCGCCACGGCCGAGGCATCGGCCAATCTGTCGCGCTACGACGGCGTCAAATTCGGATTTCGCCATCGGGGACGGAGTGACGGCAGGGCCGATCTGCTGGAGATGTACCGGCAGTCCCGGAGCAGCGGCTTCGGAGCCGAAGTAAAGCGCCGCATCATGCTGGGTACCTACGTGTTGAGTGCAGGATACTACGAGGCCTACTACCTTGAGGCTCAGAAGGTGCGGACCCTCATCCGGCGGGACTTTGAAAAGGCCTTTGCGCGCTGCGACGTCCTGCTTTCTCCCGTCGCGCCCACGACGGCCTTCCCGATAGGCGAGCAGATCGATGATCCGCTGCAAATGTACCTGAACGACGTCTACACCGTGTCGGTGAACCTGGCCGGCATTCCCGGCATCTCGGTACCCGCTGCTACCTCCAGCGAGGGACTACCCATAGGGGTTCAGCTGCTGGCGGCCCCTTTTCGGGAAGAAGCCCTGCTGCAGGCGGCCCGGGCCGTCGAACTGGGCCTCCCCTCAATCCCCACTCCAATGCGGAGCTGACACCATGAGTCGCACCTTCATCGCAGCCCTTGTTGTTGCACTGGTCGCCACTAAATCCGGACCCTCCATGGCCGTCAACGACAGTGCCGGCACCGCGGGTTTCAACTTTCTCAAGATCGGTGTGGGCGCCCGCCCCGCGGCCCTGGGCGGAGCCTATACCGCTGTCGTCGGCGACCTCGAAGCCACGGGGTGGAATCCCGCGGGGGTGTTCGGGATCCGCGAACGCTCCGCCACCCTTTCCTACAGCAGCTACCTCGTCGACACCGAGGCTGGATTCCTCAGCGTCGCCTTTCCCGGGCCTGACCGCATCTGGAGCCTCAGCGTAAATTACTTCTCCCACGGGGATCTGCGTCGAACGGATGCTGACGGACAGGACCTGGGAACCTTCGGCGCCTATGACGTGGCCGCCTACGTGACCGCGGCCCAGCAGGTGTGGAACCGCAGACTGACTCTGGGAGTGAACCTCAAAGCCGTATACTCCAGCATCGATGACTTTACCTCCGACGCCTATGCAATCGACTTGGGCGTCATCGGCCCGGGACCCGTAAAAGGGATGAAGTTGGGGGTGTCCCTGGCCAACCTCGGCGCCGTGCGAAGCGGCTTCACCGACGGCTTCGAGGATTCTTTCCCTGTCCTCTTTCGCGTCGGTTTTTCCCACCACCCAGCCCATGCTCCACTGCCCATGATGTTAGTGGCCGACTTCAACATGCCCAATGACGGCGACGCCTACGCTACCTTTGGCGCCGAAGTGCGCATCGGCCAGGGATTGTTCCTGCGGCCTGGATACAGCCTGCAGCAGACCGGCCTCGAAGGGGACGAGAATCTCGGGCTGTCCGCTGGTGCCGGCGTAGAACTCGAGCGCTACCGCGTCGACTACGCCTTTACCTCCTTCCCGTCTCTGGGAGACGTCCACAGGCTGTCCGTGAGTGGCAAGATCTGACCCTAGGAGGCCTGTCCGAATATTCGCTTTGAACGCTGCCCCGGGATGCTCGGAAAGGCTCATAGTAACACTCTCTCCGGTGCAACTTTGGCGATGCGGTATTGCTCTCGGGCGGGACAAATACACCAGTCATTTTGGTGAGTCGTCGTCAGGCGCCCGTCGGGCGACGCCGGTCATGGGAACAAACTGCACGGGCAGCAGGCGCTCCACCTGTTGTTCGCCGGCTGACCCCATCCTGATTCTCACTAGCTCCTGATACCCCTCGCCCACGGGTAGTACCAGTGCGGCACCCTCATCCAGCTGGTCGACCAGAGCCTGGGGGACGTGACCGGGAGCGGCGGTGACGATGATGGCGTCGAAGGGAGCTTCTTGCGGCCAGCCGAAATAACCGTCGCCGGTGCGCACGTGAATATTCTCGTATCCCAGCCGGCTCAACAGAGCCCCGGCCGTCTGTGCCAGCTCCGGCACAATCTCGATGGTATAGACCTCCTGGACGATTTCCGCCAGGACGGCTGCCTGGTACCCGGATCCGGTGCCGATTTCGAGAACTCGGTCTCCGGGCTCCAATTCCAGGGCCTGGGTCATGTAGGCGACGATGTAGGGCTGGGAGATAGTCTGGCCCTCGCCGATCGGCAGGGGGCTGTTCTCATACGCGAACCCTCTCATCGGCTCGGGTACGTACAGATGACGTGGTACTCTCCCCATCACCGCCAGCACGACCGGATCGGCAATATCTCGGGCCTGCAGCTGGGAGGCTACCATCTGTTCCCGTCGCCTCACCTCCTCCGGCGTCCCCGCCCTCTCTCTCACCCGTCTCCCGCCAGGTTCTTCCCGTGACTCTTCCCGCGGTCGACTGACGCGACTCTCCGCGGCCTGAGCCGGATGCCGATCTCGCAGCCTCTGTTCCGCCTCCATATCTCCCCGGCAGGCGATCAACGACAGGATTGCTGCCGCGCTGGCCAGAGCCGGATACGGCGTGCGGCCGGTGATCCACCTGTTCATGGCTCTCCTCGATCTTGGCGGCAGGAAAGGTCTACTTGCCTGAGTAGACTTTCTGAAACTCGTGCGTCAGGTCGCGCAGCTTTTTCGCGTTGGACAGATCCGTCGTCTGTTTGCACTTCATGGAATAGACCATCATCTTGTGTAGCAGTACGAGCTTTCTCTCATAGGCGGCAACGGCCCCGGCGTCGCTCTCGTCGGGCAACTTGATCCGCTGGGTCATGAAGTACTGGGTGACGATGTGCCGAATGTCGTCGGCGTGATGCTCCTTGTTGTTCACCCACCGGGTCAGCTGGTTGATGTTCTTCAGATCATCCGCTAGCTCCTCTATTTTCATCATCGATTTCTCGATGGTCGTGATGTTCTCCTGGATCGCGCCGAAGCGCGCCTCGTCTCCGTAGATCCCACAGGGAATCTCGCAGTGGGCGTAGGCCCCGGTGGTCAGGGTCAAACTGGCGAAGGCTATCCACAGGGTAACTGTTCTCGTCTTCATGGTGCGGACCTCCTGGAACTGCTGTCTCGACCGGGCTGATGGCGGGTCCGAGGGCCAGCGGTTGAATTGAGAGAATGATGCGGCATGCGGACTCTGGCAGTCACCTGACTCAGTTCATAGTCTATTATCGCTCCTCCTCTCGTGCAACATGGGATGCGCCGGGGATGGAGAGGCCCTGTTGAAGCGCAGGGGCACGGGCACTACAGCCAGCTCCCGGTAGAAATATCCTGCTGGAGTGCTGAATATCGGAAAAGCTGGACCGGAACTTTAGATGGGGCAGGGCAATCGGAGTCGGGGCGAAAAAAAAAGAGCGCTCCGGTTCCCTCTGGAGCGCCTGCTGTGGAGACTAGTGGAATCGGGTAGTTACGGTTCAGACCTCATTCTGAGTCGGAGCCGTCCGATTCGATCTCACTGATCTGATCCCGGATCATTGCCGCTTCCTCGTACGCCTCTTCTGCCACCAGCCGGACGAGCTGTGCCTTGAGTAGCTCTAGTTGGCTGGTTTCTTCATCCCTTTCAACAGGGACCGCCTCATCTTCCACCGCCTCCTTCCCCTTCACTTCGACCTGGATGAGCGGACCGTTTCCCGGATCGCTCTCCCCTGGCGCCCTCAGCTCCTCCTCTCCGATCCCGCCGCCCAGTTCGGAGATGCTCAGCATCTCGCTCATGTCTCTGCCGGCCTCCGCCATCACCTCCGGGCTCATGAAGATGGGTATGGCCATGAGCGTGGCCAGGATCATACCATCACTGGGGCGACAGTCGAGATAGAACACCTCATCCTGTGTCTGTATGAGGAGATAGGCGTGAAAGGTCTCGTCCTTCAACGTGTGGATGACGAGTTGGTGCACCTGGCCTTTGATTTTCTCGAGCAGGTCCTGAATCAGGTTGTGCGTCAGAGGTCGGGGAAACGACACCTGCTGCTTGGCCATAACCAGATACTGCCCCTCGGGAAAGCCGATGGAGACAGGTACGAACTTCTCATCTTCCCCCTTGAGAACAACGAGGAAATTCTCTTGGGGTGCCACCTCCGGGTACGGGTAGATACGCCAGATCTGAACCGGGATGAGGTGTTCGTTTTTTTTTGATTTTTTCACGGGAGCGAGTCGCCCTTTTGCAGTCAATCCGCCACATACGGCGGTCTTCCGCGCTGGCTTGTTCCCAAATATACCTGTTCCCGTGCATTAATCAAAATACAAACGCAAGACCCGTCTCCGACCGGCCCTACAAGACCCCTCTCTCTCTCAAACTGAGGAAGTCGTTCGCCGCGATGATGATATGGTCGAGCACTTCGATCCCCATAATCTGTCCAGCTTTCACCAGCCTGAGCGTGAGTTCGACGTCGTCCTTGCTCGGCGACACATCGCCGGATGGATGGTTGTGTGCGAGGATGACACTGGCCGCCGAGTTGGCGACCCCGGGTTGGAAGACTTCGCGGGGATGGACGATGGATGCGGACAGACTGCCGATAGAGACGATTTCTCTGTGAATGACTTGATTGCGGGCATTCAGGTAGAGGCACAGGAAATGCTCCTTGCGCTCGTCCTTGATGTCGGCGAGCATGGGAACCATCTCCGCTGGCGACGTGATCACGGGGAGCACCCCGAGGCCTTTGTCGAGTGCCCTTCTCGCCAGCTCGAACGAAGCCACTAGAATGCTTGCCTTTGCCTTCCCCAGCCCCTTGATCCGTCCCAACTGGCGCGCGTCCACGGTCATGAGATCTTCCTTTGGATGGGCATCGAGGATCGAGCGGGCAACCTCAAGTACGCCGCATCCCCTGTAGCCCCTTCCCAGGATTATGGCCAGAAGTTCGTCTTCTTTCAGCGCTTCCGCGCCGCAGCGAACGAGTCGTTCTCTCGGCAGATCCGCCTCGCCGACGCCGGGAACTGCGCCGTTCCTCGGTGCGGTCAGAACGGCTCTTTCACAACCTGACATCAGTTCGCGATTTCGCAGCCATCTTACCTCCACGGTTCGGCAGCCCGGGCGTGCTGGGGCAGTGTGTGTAGCCTCGAAGGTACATCTCTGTAACAGCCAGAGGACAGTCAAATGCGGGTTTTTACCCGAGTCACCTCAGATGGCCACACCTTAACGGCAGATCATAGCAGATTCCGTGCCTCCGATTGCCGCGCGCTCTGCGCTGGTCTATATTGACATCCAGTCCACCCCAGTCGATAACCCCCTCTGATCCGGAGTCCTGATACTTCCTTGACCTGCTTGCTGCTGGGAGGCTTTAGGAGCCCGTTGACAAAGTCGCTTTGCTGGAGAGATGAGTCCTGGCGGTCGAGGTCAAGGCGCCTGAGCGGCGCTGAATCGGCAGATTCAGAGAGCGAAGGCGCACTGGGACGTGGACGGATCGCGATAGCGATTCGGATCCACGCAGACAGCGGCCGCCGGGGCTCATCGCAGCGCGAATGGGCTTTGGCAACGGGCTCCTAATGCCCGCGGCTGTGAGGCGGTGGCTGCTGCCCGTCTTGTCGGGCACTCTACTGAGTCTGGCGTTCCCCTGCCACCCGGACAATCCACTGGCTTTCCTCTATAGCGGCACCTGGGCGCTGGTGGCCCTCGTGCCCCTGCTGGTGACGCTGTCGCAGCAGTCCGTTCGCGAGGGCTTTCGCTCCGGCTGGGCCACCGGCTCGGTCTGGAGTCTGCTGAGTCTGTACTGGATCGCCTATACCCAGGGCGGAGGCCCCGCTGTAGTGGGGGGCACGGTGCTCATTGCCGCCTATATGGGACTGTTCCCCGGTCTGTTCGCCGCCTGCCACTGCGCTCTCATGCGCCGCGGGTGGCGGTGGACGGGGCTGCTCTTGACGCCGTGTGCGTGGGCTGCCGTGGAGTACCTTCAGTCCCTCGGGGAGCTCGGATTCCCGTGGCTGCTGTTGGGCAACAGTCAGGCAGCGGTTGCGGAGTTGATCCAGTATGCCGAATACACCGGTGTGTACGGCGTCTCTTCACAGGTGGTGCTCGTCAACGTCCTCCTCTTCGCCGTCATTTCCATGTCTGAGACGAATGCCCGTTGTGTAGCCGTTGGCCTGTGCCTGCTGGCGGTAATCGCTCCCTGGACCTTCAGTCGCCACGTGCTGGCTTCCGCTGGCGTAGGCGACAACACCGTGCGCGTGGGGTTAATACAGAACAACGTGGGAAGAGACAAATGGAAACCGGGGGGACTCCAGCGCAGCCTGGCCAGCCTCGACTCTCTGTCCCGCCTGGCCGCGGCTCAAGGGGCGGAGCTGTTGGTGTGGCCCGAAACCGCGTTGCCATGCTACGTGAGCGGGGAGAGCGCGTGTCGGCGTCGGGTGGAAGCGATGGTGCGCGAGCTGGAGGTGCCCATCCTCACCGGCGCACCCGAGGTCAAAGGCCCGACACGCGAGCACTACAACTCGGCCTTTCTCTTCACCGGCAGCCCGTTGCCACCCCAATCATACGCCAAGATGCACCTCGTCCCCTTTGGAGAGCGCACCCCGTTTCGGGACAGCGTCCCGCTGCTGCGGGACATCGACTGGTCCGCTCTGACGGGCGATCTCGGCTCGGCAGAATTCGCTCCCGGAGTCGAGCACACCCTGTTTCAGCACCCGAAGGGCGCCTTTTCCGTGTTGATCTGCTTCGAATCCGCCTTTCCCGACCTGGTGAGACGGAGCGCGGGGGAGGGGGCGGATTTCCTGGTCAATATCACCAACGATTCATGGTTCGGGCGCACGGCTGGGCCCTTCCAGCACGCCCAGCTGACGATACTGCGGGCCGTCGAGACGCGGACCTCCATAGCCCGGTGTGCGACCAGCGGGATCTCTCTCGTCATCGATCGCTACGGTCGAACATCAATGACAACCGGGTTGTTCGAGCAGGCCGTGCGAGTCGCCGATGTCAGCCTGTCTGAGGGCGAAACCTTTTACACCAGACACGGTAATCTCTTTGCCTGGGCCTCTCTGCTGGCCACTGTCGTCGGCCTGGCCGTCGTCACTTTCCCAGGCCGACGCCGCGAATCACCCACGGTTTTGAACGCCGATGTCCGACACTGAGCGGGACTCCCCCGCCAAGGGTGAAATCACGGAGGTCTCCGATTCGCGGGAGATGTCCTCCGCTTCGGAGAAAGGCCCCTTGGCTAACAGAGCGGAGATGCCGTTCCTCGATCACCTGGAGGAGTTGCGCTGGCGCCTGCTCAAGGTTCTCCTCGCCGTGCTTGTGGGTGCGGTAATCTGCTTCGTCTTCTCCGAGCGGGTGCTACACGTCCTCACCCTTCCCTACAATGACGCTGTCACCAGCCAGCTCAACGGCCGAGACTCCGGCTCGGTAGAGGCGATCCAGCAACTGCTCCAGCAATGGGCCGACGAGATTGGGGGTGAAGGTGGCGAGGACGCAGCCATCCGCGCGGCCGCCAGCCCCGTACCGGAGGGGAGGCAGCTGCAGGCCCTTGGCCCCATGACCTACTTTTTCCTGAAACTGCAGGTCGCCTTTCTGGGTGGTATCGCAATCTCGCTCCCCGCCATTTTTTTTCAGATCTGGCAATTCGTAGCGCCGGGTCTCCTGGCTCGGGAGAGGGGTCTGTTCTTGCCCGTTGTGGGTCTGAGCGTGATCTGCTTCGTCGTCGGCGGCCTCATCGCCTACTCGATTGTGCTCCCTCTCGGGCTGCGATTCTTTCTGGGTCTGGAGCCGCCCGATATGACCTCGCAGTGGGCGGCGGACCAGTACATGAGCTTCGTCATGAGACTGTTGCTCGGTTTCGGCCTGGTCTTCGAGATGCCGGTCATCACCCTCCTTCTATCCCGTCTGGGACTGGTGACGCCCGAGCTCATGCGACGGGTGCGCCGCTACGCCCTCGTCGCCATCTTCCTCCTGGCCGCCATCTTCACGCCACCGGACCCGATCTCGCAGCTGCTCATGGCCATCCCCCTGATCGCACTCTACGAAATCAGCATTGTCGTGTGCAGGATCTCCCGCCGCAAGAGCAACGAAGACAGTGGCGGAGGCGAGAATTCCAGACGGGAAGGCGCTGGGGAAGGCCCAGGGGAGAAGAGTTAGCTTTAGCTAAGCTACAGATGCTTACCGATGCCGACGTGGACGCGGATGCTGCTGGCGTCGATGATGTCGTTCCACTGCACGACGCCCTGATATCCCCCTTCCAGCATCAGACTCCAGCCGTTTCTTCCCAGAGGGACATCAAGACCTCCCATGGCATTGAGGCCCGCCTTGTCCGCCGAATCTTCTGCGCCAGCGGGAGCGTCCCAGGTCAGCCGGTGCAGACCGGCACCGATTCCCACCCACGGGCGCACCGAGCCGGGGTGATTGAAGAGGTAGTGGCCGTCGAGCTCAGCCGACAGTTGCGTCACGTCGGCGGTTCCCGCCTGCAGTGGATCGCCCGAGATGCGGAGGGTGAGGTTCAGGCGGAACTTGCTAGCAACAGTCCTGCCCAGCCGCACACCGGCAGAGGCATCGGTGATCTCTCTTGCCGGGGTGACTATCGTATCCTGAAGATCGATGCCTTTCTGCAGGCCGACGCCTCCCAAGAGCTGGATCGACCACTGGCCGAGAGCTGCGCCCGGCTTCCACGGTGGCGGCGATGAAACCGGCATTGCAGCGGTCGACACCATGGCTTCCCAGTAGGCTGCGGAGATCGCCCGCTGCAGCACTTCGATTTCGACTCCTGCCGACACGGACAGAATCTCGGCTATACTGAACTCCTCGAAGAGCCTGATTACCCTGGCCTCACCCACTTTGTCGTACAGGCCCTCGCCCCGATCGCTGTCGCGCAGAATGAGAAACCTCTCCCCCATATTGACCGCGGATCCGCCGCCATCCAGGTAGACGAGGGCGGGAGTCACCTTGATGACGTAGAGCAGCCCGGGGGGGCCGGAGGGGGCAGCGGTGGAAAGCGATCGCTCCCCTTCCGCAGGGCCCTCGGCCGTGACGCTCGTCGGCATGACCAGCAGTCCGACGACGAAGAGAGAGCGCACGGTTAGCGTGCCTGCCGACGATTTTCCAAGTTTATCTTCGGTAGTCCTCATCATCGCCATCGTCGTCGTCCATGTAATCGTCGTCGAACTCCTACATATCCTCCATGACGTCGCCGTATCTTTCT
>PBRM01000171.1 GCA_002725915.1 Gemmatimonadota bacterium | reverse complement strand
TGGGCACCGTGGTACCCCACGGCGACAACTTCTTTGCGGGCCTGAATTCGGCGGTGTTTTCTGACGGCACCTTTGTGTACGTACCCAAGGGCGTTCGCTGCCCCATGGAGCTGTCCACCTACTTCCGCATCAACGCGGCCAACACCGGCCAGTTCGAGCGCACCCTCATCATCGCCGACAAGGGCAGCCAGGTCAGCTACCTGGAGGGCTGCACCGCCCCCATGCGCGACGAGAATCAGCTCCACGCCGCCGTGGTCGAGCTCGTCGCCCTGGACGAGGCGCAGATCAAGTACTCCACCATCCAGAACTGGTACCCCGGCAACGCCGACGGCGTGGGCGGCATCTACAACTTCGTCACCAAGCGGGGCGCCTGTCGCGGCCGCGCCTCCAAGATCTCCTGGACCCAGGTGGAAACCGGCTCGGCCATCACCTGGAAGTACCCCAGTGTCATCCTGCAGGGCGATGACTCGGTCGGCGAGTTCTACTCGGTCGCCGTCACCTCCCTCCGCCAGCAAGCCGACACCGGCACCAAGATGATCCACATGGGCAGAAACACTCGCAGCACCATCATCTCCAAGGGTATCTCCGCCATGCGCGGGCAGAACACCTACAGGGGCGGAGTACAGATTCTGAAGAAGGCGGCAAATGCCCGCAACTTCACCCAGTGCGACAGCATGCTCATCGGCGACCAGTGCGGCGCCCACACCTTCCCCTACATCTACGTGCGCAACACCTCGGCCAAAGTCGAGCACGAGGCTTCCACCTCCAAGATCGGCGAAGACCAGATCTTCTACTGCAACCAGCGCGGCCTCTCCACCGAGGACGCCGTCTCCATGATCGTCAACGGCTTCTGCAAAGACGTCCTGTCCAACCTTCCCATGGAATTCGCGGTTGAAGCCCAGAAGCTGCTGGGAATCAGCCTGGAGGGGAGCGTGGGATAACTGGAGCAGGGATTGCGCAGCGCGCGGGCAACCCTCCGAGCCGGCCAGGGATGCCGGCGAGAATGAGCGAACGCGGCTCGCGAGAGCCGGTCACCTGATCACAGAAAGAATCGAATGCTTCGAGTAAACAACCTGCACGCTGAAGCCGAAGACACCCAAATCCTCAAAGGCGTCGACCTGGAGGTGAATCCCGGAGAGATCCACGCCATCATGGGACCCAACGGCTCGGGGAAAAGCACCCTTGCCCAGATCCTGGCGGGCCACGAAGCCTACACCGTGACCGGTGGTGAAGCGACCTTCGAGGGGCGCGACCTACTCGACATGGCTCCCGAGGAGCGCGCCCGGAGAGGTATCTTCCTCGCCTTTCAGTACCCGGTCGAGATACCCGGAGTCAACACCGCCTACTTCCTGCGCACCGGACTCAACGAGATCCGCAAGGATCGGGGTGAAGACCCCATGGATGCCATGGATTTTCTCGGTCTCATTCGGGAGAAGCTAGCGCTCGTGGAAATGGATGAGAGCTTCCTGAAACGCTCGGTCAACGAGGGTTTCTCAGGTGGGGAGAAGAAACGGCACGAGATCCTGCAGCTGGCCGTCCTGGAGCCGCGGCTGGCCATCCTCGACGAAACCGACTCTGGATTGGACATCGACGCCCTCAAGATCGTGGCCAAGGGAGTCAACTCGCTCCATTCACCCGACAAGAGCACCGTCGTCGTCACCCACTACCAGCGCCTGCTCGATTACATCGTGCCGGACTTCGTCCACGTCCTCATGGGGGGCCGAATTGTCAAGTCGGGCGACAAGGACTTGGCCCACGAGCTCGAGCAGAGGGGGTACGACTGGATCGCGCGGGAAACGGCCACCGACTCTGTCGCCGACGCCGTTGGCGTGTGAGTGGGGGTGATGCGGTGAGCGAAAGTAAGAGCACAGACCGTCGCGAGTGGTATCTCGCCAGTTTCCGCGGTTTCGAGAGGAGTCTCAACGGCGGTACCGCGTCCTCCCTGCATCGGATACGCCGCGCGGCCATCGATTGCTTTGCCGAAACCGGCTTCCCCGGCAGGCGGGACGAGAGCTGGCGCCACACCAATATCGCCCCCATCGTGCGTACCTCCTTCAGGGACGCACCCGATTCTCCGCCGCCGGGCCTGAGTGCCGATCAGCTGGCACCCTTCACCTATCCCGGTCTGGTTGGCACCCAGTTGGTTTTCGTGGACGGCCACTTCGCGCCCTCCCTGTCGTCTCAGGAGACCGCTCTGTCCCCCCACCACTCTGGCGTCGTCGTCGGCAGTATGGCGACGGCTCTGAAGGAGGTCCCCGATCTCGTCGAACCCCATCTGGGGCATCACGCACCTTTCGCTGAGGAAGGCTTCGCGGCCCTCAACACCGCCTTCATTCGCGATGGCGCCTTCGTCTACCTGCCGCCGGGCGCCCGTCTCGACGCTCCCGTCCATCTGCTCTACCTGTCCACGGCGCGGTGTAGTGAAGACCCGGGGCATGGCCCTGGTCAAGAGGGTGAAGAAGCTCCTGTAACCTATCCCCGCACCCTCATCGTGGCTGAGGATGGTGCCTGCGGATCGGTAATCGAGAGCTACGCCGGCCTCGAGCCCTCGGCGCTGTACCTGACCAACGCGGTCACCGAGATCGTCCTGGGTGCCGAAACCCGTTTCGAACACTACAAGATCCAGCGAGAGAGCGGCGGCGCCTACCACATCGCCTCCCTCCACGTCACCGAGGCGCGGGGCTGCGACTTCACCTCTCACAACATCTCGCTCAGCGGACGCCTCATTCGCAACGACATCACCACCGTACTGGATGGCGAGGGCGTCGATTCCACCCTCAACGGCCTCTTCCTCGCCAGCGGCGAAGAGCACGTCGACAACCACACCAGCATCGAGCACGCCAGTCCCGACTGCGTCAGCCACGAGTTCTACAAGGGTGTTCTTTCCGGACATGCTCGCGGCGTCTTCCGGGGCAAGATACACGTCCACCAGGTGGCCCAGAGGACGGACGCCTACCAGACCAACCAGAGTCTCCTGCTCTCGGACGACGCGGAGATCACTTCCAAACCGCAGCTGGAGATCTACGCTGACGACGTCAAGTGCAGCCACGGCTCGACCACGGGACAACTCGACGAGGAGGCGATCTTCTACCTGCGCACCCGCGGGCTCTCCCGAGATGTCGCCCTTGGTGTACTCACCCAGGCCTTTGCCGGGGAGATACTCGATCTGATCGGTTGCGAGCCGGTGCACAAGCGCCTGGCGGAGCTCGTTTCAGCCGAGCTCGGGGCAACTCTCCACAGCGAAGCTCCGCAATGACCGCTCCCCCGCCCTCGCTCTCTCTCCCCCCCCAGGCGGCGGTAGCGACGCCGTCCAACGATAACCTCGATGTGGAGGCCGTGCGCCGGGACTTCCCAATTCTACAGCAGACCGTGCGCGGCAAGCCGCTCGTCTATCTCGACAACGCCGCCACCACGCAAAAACCGCGGGCCGTCATCGACGCAGTCACCCATTACTACGAGAACGAGAACGCCAATATCCACCGCGGCGTCCACTTTCTCAGCCAGCAGGCCACCTTCGCTTACGAACGCGCCCGCGGCCGTGTTGGCAAGTTCCTCAACGCCGCCGACAGCAGCGAGATCATTTTCGTCCGCGGCACCACCGAGGGCATAAACCTCGTGGCCCGGGGATACGGCCGCGCCAAGGTCGGGCAGGGGGACGAGATCCTCATCTCCCACATGGAACACCACTCCAACATTGTGCCGTGGCAGATGTTGTGCGAGGAGAAGGGCGCCAGTCTACGGGTCGTCCCGGTGGACGACGACGGCGAGCTGGTCATGGAGGAGTACGAAAGGCTGCTGGGAGATCGCACCAGACTGGTGGCGGTGACCCATGCGTCCAACGCCCTCGGCACGGTGAACCCCATCGCCCAGATCGTCAGCCTGGCCCACGACCGGGGAGTGCCCGTGCTCGTGGACGGCGCCCAGGGGGTGCCCCACATGCCCGTCGACGTGCGGCAGCTCGATTGCGACTTCTACCTATTCTCGGGCCACAAGTTATTTGGCCCCACGGGTATAGGCGTGCTCTACGGCAAGAGACACCTGCTCGACGACATGGCGCCCTACCAGGGAGGCGGATCCATGATCAAGTCCGTCACCCTCGAGAACACGACCTTCGCCGACGTGCCCACCAAGTTCGAGGCGGGAACCCCCAACATCGCCGGCGCCATCGGCCTGGCGGCGGCCATCGACTACGTCAACGACATCGGCCAGGATCGAATCGATGCTTACGAATCCGGCCTCCTCGACTACGCCACCCAGCGGCTGGGAGAGCTAGCGGACCTGCGCATCATCGGCTCCGCCCGCCAGAAGGTGAGTGTCATCTCGTTTGTCATGAACGACGCCCACCCCCACGACATCGGCACCATCCTGGACTCGGAGGGGATCGCCATACGCACCGGGCATCACTGTGCGCAGCCGCTCATGCAGCGCTACCAGGTGTCGGCCACCGCCAGGGCCTCCCTGGCCTTCTACAACACGCGCGACGAGATCGACGCGCTCACCGACGGCCTGGTAAGAGTTCACGAGGTGCTGGGCTAATGTCCGAGCTTCGAGAGTTGTATCAGCAGGTCATCCTCGACCACAACAAGACCCCGAGGAATTTCGGCAAGCTCGAGTGCGCCAATCGAGAGCAGGAGGGCTACAATCCCCTGTGCGGCGATCACCTGCACGTCTACCTTCAGGTGGACGACGACGGCGTCATCGAGGACATTCGCTTCGAGGGTTCCGGGTGCGCCATCTCCAAGGCGTCGGCCTCGCTGATGACCGATGCGGTCAAAGGCAGGTCGTCGGAGGAAGCGGAGGCGGCTTTCTCCAGCTTCCAGGCTCTCGTCACCTCCGATGTGGACTCCCCGGTAGACGAGGGGCAGGTAGGCAAGCTGGCGGTGTTCGCCGGAGTGCGCGAGTTTCCCATGCGAATCAAGTGCGCGACCCTGGCGTGGCACACCATGAGGGCCGCTCTCGACCAACAGACCGTGCCTTCTACAACGGAGTGAGGGAGTGAGGGAGTGAGGGAGTGAGCGCTAACCTTCTGACTATCCGAGGAACACGCAAATGGAAGCGAAAGAGTACCCGGCCGACAGCATCGAAGCTGAAGTCGTGGAGGTCCTGAAGACCTGCTACGATCCCGAAATCCCCGTCGACATCTACGCCCTGGGACTGATCTACGACATCCAGGTGAACGAAGAGCAGGCCGTGGACGTCACCATGACCCTCACCTCGCCCATGTGTCCGGTTGCGGGCAGTCTGCCTCCGGAGATCCAGCACAAGATAGAGGGGAAGGTGGAGCGCGCCTCAGAAGTGAAGGTCGAGGTGATCTGGGACCCCCCCTGGAACACCGACATGATGTCGGAGGCGGCCAAGCTCGAGCTGGGGATGATGTAGCTACTACGCCCCACACACCGGAAAAGGCATCGACATGAAGCTCAGCTCTCAGGAAGAATACGGCCTGCGCTGTCTGCTGCTGCTGGCGCGACAGCCGATCGGAGACAGCCTGACCATTTCGGAGATCGGTGCCGTCGAGGGGATCTCGCCGCACAATGTGGCCAAATACTTCCGCCTGCTGCGACAGGGGGGATTCGTCGACAGCGAGCGTGGTCAGCACGGCGGCTATACGCTGGCCGGTGATCCTGAGAGCATGGTGGTGGGCGAAGTCCTGGCCGCGCTGGGTGGCCGCCTGTTCGAGCCCTCCTTCTGTGACCACTTCGTCGGAGTGGAGGATTCCTGCCAGCACTCTACTTCGGACTGCTCCTTGAAGGGCCTGTGGAGCCGGGTTCAAAACGCGGTGGACGAAGTCCTCAGCAAGACGACATTGGGGGACCTGCTGAGGTCGGCCGAAGAGCTGGAGACTGCTGCCTGCGCGGAACCTCAGGACCTCCTGCAGGTGTCTGGACTGAAGGCGGCCGCGGTCACGCTGAATCGATAGCCTGCTGGATCCGGTCGATAACCTCCATCACCGGCAGACAGGCACTGCAGCTGGTCAGCGGCTTGCGACCCTGGGCGATGGCCGCAAAGAACTCTCCGTCCTGATCGTCTACCCCACTCACAGCCGCCGGCAGCGCTACCTCCTTCCCCTCGTGGTCGGTGAGTACCTCTTTGGTCACGAGGAAGGTGTTCTCCTCGCCGATGAAGCGATACGCGCCGTGAATGGGCCCGTGGTTGTTGAATGACTGGGCCGCCGTAACCAGGCATCCCATCTGTGAGCGCAGGCCGATGCTGACATCCATGGGGATGCCAAGCGTCGGGTGATCGGGCCCGGCCTGCCCCCAGGCCTTCATCTGCGCATCTCCCAGTATCCAGAAAACCATGTCCACCATGTGACAGGCCTGGTGCCACAACAGGTCGTCCGCCCAGGTACGCGGTCTGCCAAAGCGGTTTTCGTTGGTGCGGCGAAAAAAGTAGGTCTGCTGCACGATGTGGTGCAGGCGCAGCTCTCCGCTGTGGACCATCCGATGGATCTCGCGGAAAGCGTTGTTGAACCGATTGGTGTGACAGACCATGCACACCAGGCCCGTCTCCTCCTCTCTCTCAGCCACACGCTGCGACTCGGCCAGAGTCAGCCCCATGGGCAGCTCCAGGAGCACGTGTTTGCCCATCTGCAGAGCCAGTTCCGTCTGGGCGGCGTGCAGGTGGTTGGGCGTGGTCAGCACTACCGCCTCCACGCCTGGCTGCTCGATGCACTCTTCCAGATTCATCGAGTAGTGGGGAATCCCCCACTCTCGAGCGAATTCCACCGTATCCGCTTCAATGCCGCCGGCCACGGTCACGACTTCGACATCCTTCTTTTTGACCAGAGCCTCCATGTGTGTCTTGCCCTGTGCTCCCTCTCCCGCTATACAGACTTTCATCGCCCTCATCTCCTCCGTTATCAACCTGTCCCGCTGCCTGGCTATCCTCTGCCGTCATCAGACGACCTCAGCCGCTCCCGATTTGGTGGCTGGCCGTGACTCCTCCCTGGTCAACACCTGATTCAATATCCTTCTGAACGATCTCGTTCACGCCATCTTGTAGGCGGACACGCGCCTCCGCAGGATCTCGTGTTCGAGTAGGCCGGGGACTCCCCTGGCGGCAGGATACGGAGGAGAGGGCACCCCTTTTACGGGATCGTCAATACCCGCTGCTTCAGCTGCCGGTAGATTCGCGGACTGTATTCCGGCCACTGGGTCTCCCGCAGATCGGTCCCGAAGGCGCGTTTGCTGAGTACGATGAGAGGTGCTACCTGCACTCTCTTGAAATAGCTGATCCGCAGCTGTCGCTCCACCCACTCCAGGTCCTCGATAAAGCTGGCCCCATCGGGAAAGTGATCGGCGAACGTCTGTCCGCTCCCCCTCTCTTCCCGCCACTGCAGCCGCTCCAGCAGCTCGCCATCCAGATACCACCGGACCAGGTCGGCCGGATGGCGCCGGTACTCGATGAGCTGACGCAGCACGGCGTCGTGGTAGCCGTATTTTATCGGGTCGCCCAGCCCCCTGGTCACATCCTGTGCCTCGGAGAGCTCGGCGCTGGGCACGGTCTCCATGGTGAGCAGGTTACAGGGGATCACCTCCTGTCCGAAGACCTCGTCGTTCAGGTATCGCCCGAGCTCGTACACCTGCACCTTGTAGAGGTCGGCGATTGGCCCGATGGCGCCGTCCAGATCTCCGTACAGCGTCGTGTAGCCCAGGGCCAGCTCGGTCTTGTTGCCGTTGTTAGTGAAAATCAGGCCGTGCTTTGCGGCGATACCCGCCAGCATATCAGAGCAGCGGATGCGGGCCTGGATGTTCTCGTCCACGAGGCGGTCGTAGGACCCCTTCGACCTGGGGAACTCCACCGCTTCGATCCGCGCCGACACCTGCTGGTAGAGATCCTCGATCGGGCAGCTCAGATAATCTACTTCCAGCAGGCGGCAGCTCGCCTTCGCGTTCTCCCGGGTCACGGCGGCGTTGAAGCGGGTCGGCATGTTGACGGCGAAGACGCGCTCGGACCCGAACGCCCGCTGCAGCAGACAGGCCACGACGGTGGAGTCGATGCCGCCGCTGACCCCGACGAGGAAGCCTCTCTCTCCCCCCCCGCTGACGTGGTCCATATGCCGCAGTCCGGTGAGGATGGCGTCGTAGACCGCTTCGATCTCCCGTTGGCTGCGGATGACGCCCCCATCCCCTACAGCCGTTGCCGGACGGTCCGCGGGCGACGAAATCATCGCCGGGGCCGCGGCGCTACCGACCCGCCCGCTGCCATTCTCACCGGTGAGGAGCATCTCCTCCATCCAGGGTCGGGCGCGCTTGAGGATCTCTCCCGTCGGCGAGTACACCGTCGAGTCCCCGTCGAAGACGATGATGTTCTTGCCGTTGTTCTGAGCTCCGACCTGATTGACGTAGAAAAAGGGCATGGGGGAGCTGTGCAGGATTTCGCGCACAACGCGGTTGCGCTTGTCGTTCTTATGCCACGTCCAGGGAGAGGAGGAGAGGTTGAAAACAGCTTCGGCCCCATTGCGGGAGTACGCCTTCAGGGTGTCGAGTACCTCGCCGTTGTGGCTGTAGTCCTGACACCACATGTCTTCGCACAACTGTACGCCGAAGCGAAAGTCGGCCCCGTTGCGCAAGGTCACGCTGAAGGGGACGCTCCACTCGTAGACGTCGCGCCCGCAGCTCTGGGCCAGCTTGCGAAGGGAGTAGAAGTGCCGATCGTCGTCGAAGAAGCGGTAGTTGGCGTGCAGGGTCTTGACGTGAACCCCATCGGGGAGTGCGGGGGGGACCTCCCGCCTGGCGTACTCGCCGTTCGAACAGACCAGGACGGCGTTGTATTTGCGCAGGCGGCCATCCTCGCCGATCCGCTCGGTGTCGACCACGACGTTCCCGAAGACGACGGTGATGCCCTGGCTGGCAGCGCGGATGTCTTCGCTGTAGCCGGCGAAATCCTGCACCAGCGTGTCCAGCTCCCACAGATCGCCGATGATGTAGCCGCTGATGCAGAGCTCGGAGAAGACGGCGATCTCCGCCCCCCTGTCTCTGGCAGCGCCGATGAGCTCCACCATCCTGGCCGCGTTCAGGTCGGGAAGACCCGGCCTGACCTCCATCTGCACCAGGGCGATGGTGGGGAGCCCGGATTCCGGCATGGCGGGGTTACCTGTGGGTGAGAAAGGGAGGGAGTCAGGACCCGGCCACCGAAACAGCTCTGCCCGGGATCGCCGAGCTCACGAGCCGACGGCGGCTGCCGCGGACTCGACGGCCAGAGCTGAAGCCAGCCCCCCTGTCGTCCTGCCCATGCGGGCTTCCCGAATGCACTCGCCGAGTACCGGGATACCCAGGCGGATGTCATCCAGAGCGATATATCCGAAGGCCAGGCGAAGGAAGGGCACGTCCTCACCGCTGATGTGGAAGGCGGATCCGGGGGCGTAGCCGAGACCGCGCTCGCTGGCGAGCTCCCTGAGCTTCTGCCGATCGACGTCGTCGGGAAGTCCGACCCAGACGAAGAGACCGCCCACAGGACGAGACCAGGTGCAGATGTCGCCGACGCTGTCCTCGAGACCGGCGAGAACGGCGTCGCGCTTCTCCTTCAGCGGCCCGTTCATGCGCTTGCAGTGGTCCCAGACATTGCCGCGGAAATACTCGGCCAGCACGGAGGCCGCCAGCAGGCTGTTGCCGCCATCGAATCTTCGCCCCATGATACGGTCCAGGACCGGTGGCCGAGCCATCAAGTAGCCCTGGCGAACGCCGGGTCCCAGAATCTTGGACAGTGAGCAAAGGTAGATCTGGTTGGGGCTGTCGTCCAGGGCGTAGAGGGACGGCTCCTTCTCCCCCTCGAAGTGGACGTCCGCATAGCAGTTGTCCTCCACTATCAGACAGTCGTAACGCCGGGCCACCTCGATCAGCTCCAAGCGCCGCGCCTTCGGCATGACCGAGCCGGTGGGATTCTGGTAGGTGGCCAGGGTGTAGATGAACCGCGGCGGCGTCCCCCTGCCATGCAGATCGGCCAAGGTGGACTCCAGCGCGTCTATCCGCATCCCGTCCTCGTCTAGCGGCACTCCCACCAGGCGCATGCCGAGTCTGCGGTAGGCGCCGATGGTGCCGGAGTAGGTCAACTCCTCGGTGACGACGATGTTCTCGCCTCCGCCTTCACCCTCTCCGCCCCCTCCCATGAAAGCCTCGGCAAGCAGCGTCACCCCCTGCATGGAGCCGTTGGTGAGGGCGATGTGGTCGGGAGATACAGCTACTCCCTCGCGCTCGGATTCCCTCGCCGCCATCACCTCCCGCAGCCCCAGGTGTCCGAGATCGCCGGGGTAGCGGGCCAAGGCTGTGCCCACTAGAGGGATGGCTCTGGCCGCCGCTTCTGCCAGCTCCTGCACCGGAAAGGTCTCCGGGTTGGTGCAGCCACTTCCAAAGTCGTAATTGCCCATGGCCGTCTCTCTCTTTCGGTGTTGGCAGGGTCAGTCCGTTGTTCTACAGATTCAGATAATATAGTCGAATCAGCCTTGGCGGATACGCCCGGTGTAGAGCCCGCGTCCGGTCAGCCCCCCTCCGGGGCCGCAGGAGACGAGAAATCCGGCCTGCTCCAGAGCACCCGTCATCTCCTCCCGCGTAAACAGTGCCATCTCGAGGTATTCGCGCACGTGGGTCACGCCTTCGGCGCAGCCGATGAGGTGTTCGCACGTCAACTGGGACACTCTGCCCGGACCGCGCTATGGCACATACGCACGATCGTCATGCCGTCAGTCTGCCAGTACCGACGCCGCAGCCGCTGCCCCTCCGACGACCTCCGACAGGCTCGGATGGGCGTGCACGCTGCGGGCCACGTCCTCGGCGCAGGCTGAGAACTCCATGGCCAGGACGCCCTCGGCGATCAGATGAGAGGCCTGCGGCCCGAGGATGTGCATGCCCAGCAGGCGATCGGTCTCCCTGTCGGAGATGATTTTCACCAGACCGTCGGTCGCGTCCATGCAGTGTGCCCGAGCGTTGGCGCGGAACTGGAGTTTCCCGACTCTGTAGTCGAGCCCCTCCGCCGCCGCCTCTTCCTCGGTCGCTCCCACCGAGGCCACCTCCGGTTGGGTGTAGACGACGTTGGGAACAGCGCGGCTGGCGCGGCTGCCCATGCCCGCCATGCGCTCCACCGCGACCACGCCTTCCATCTCGGCCTTGTGGGCCAGCATCGGCCCTGGTATCAGGTCGCCGACCGCGTACACGCCCTCGACGTTGGTCTCAAAATCCCGATCGACGATCACGAAGCCGCGATCGTCGAGGGCCACGCCCAGGGCCTCGATGCCCGAGCCCTGGTGACAGGGCCGCCGGCCCACCGCCACCAGGACGCAGTCGCACTCCTCCACCTCGTTGTCGCCCTCTCTCTCCCCTGCCGGCACCGTGGTCAGAGCGACCTTGCCGTTGACGATCCTGGCGTGCTCGGCGCTCGTCTGCAGCTCGAAGCGAAGGCCCTGCCGTTTCAGCACCCGCTGCAGCTGTGTGGCGATCTCCCGGTCGGCGCCCGGCAGCAGGCTGTCGGTGTACTCCACCACCAGGACCTGCGCGCCGAGGCGGTTCCACACCGACCCGAGCTCCAGCCCGATGGCTCCGGCGCCAATCACCACCATGCGCTCCGGCACTCCGGTCAGTTCGAGGGCTTCCGTCGAGCTGAGTATATGCTCGCCGTCGAAGAGCAGCGACTTGAGCTCCATCGGCACGCTGCCGAGCGCGAGGAGGATGCGCGTGGCTCTGACGAGCTGCGTGCCCTCCGCGCCATCGACCGCGACCGCCCCGGCCTCGGGCACACGGCCGGTGCCGGCGAGGAACTCGACCTTGTGCTTGCGGAAGAGCGCGCCGATCCCCTGGCCCATGGTGTGGACAATCTTCTCCTTGCGGGCCATCATGGCGGCCAGGTCGAGCCGCACCTCCCCCAGCTGGATGCCGTGTGCGTCCAGCCCCACCCCGCTCAGCTCGCGATAGCGCTCGCTCGACTCCAGCAGCGCCTTGCTGGGGATACAGCCCACGTTCAGACACGTACCCCCGAGCCGGTCCCGGTCCACGCAGGCCACCTTCATGCCCAGCTCCGCAGCGCGCACCGCGGCCGTGTATCCACCGGGTCCGGCGCCTATGACGACTAGATCGAATGCTTCAGACATCTCTCTCCATGCACAGGCGGGAGGGAGTTAGCTCCGCTTAGCTATTTAGTGCGCTCTGCGGCACTGGTGTGCTGTTTCCAGTGGATCGGCGCGCGAAAGGCAAGGTATTTCAGCGACAGCACACTAGATCTCCAACATGAGTCGGGCCGGATCCTCCAGCAGCTCCTTCATACGTACCAGGAAGCGGACCGATTTCTCGCCATCCACGAGGCGGTGGTCGTAGGACAGGGCCAGGTACATCATCGGCCGCACCTCGACTTCACCCGCGACCACCACAGGTCGCTCCTTGATCGCGTGCATTCCCAGAATGCCGCTCTGTGGTGGAGTCAGGATGGGAGTCGACAACAGGGACCCGAACACCCCGCCGTTGGTTATGGTGAAGGTGCCGCCACTCAACTCGTCCAGCCGCAGCTTGTTGTCGCGGGCGGCAGCTGCCAGCCGCTTGATCTCCTTCTCGGTCTGCGCCATCGACATCAGCTCGGCGCGCCGCAGGATAGGCACGAGCAGGCCGCGCTCCGCGGACACGGCGATGCCGAGGTTGACGTAGTCGTGGTAGACGATGTCGCCCTCGTCGACACTGGCGTTCACCTCCGGATAGTCGAGGAGCGCAAGTACCGCGGCCCGCGAAAAGAAGGACATCAGTCCCAGGGAGACACCGTGCTTCTCCTGGAAGCGCTCCTTGTGGCGGGCTCGGAGCGACATGATCTCCCGAAGGTCTACCTCGTTGAAGGTTGACAGCATGGCGGCGGTGCGCTGTGCCTGGACCAGACGCTGGGCGATCCGCCTCCGAATCCGCGACATGGGCACGCGGCGGATACCTCCTTCCGGAGGGAAAGCGGCTGGGTCGGCGGGTGCGGGCGCCGCCGGGGGCGCCTCGGTGGACGCCGCTGCCGGCACCGGCTCCGCGACCTCCGGTGTTGGCGTGACGGGTACGGACGCAGCCGGGGGAGCCGGGGGTGCCGGTTCGGGCTTTGCCTCCTCCACGGGGCCGCCCTCCTGCTGCGCGTCACGCTCCATCTCCTTCAGAAGGGCGAGCACGTCCTGCTTGATAAGGCGACCTCCCCTGCCCGTACCCTGGATCTGGCTGGTGTCGATGTCGTTTTCCACCACCAGGCGTCTGACCGCCGGACTCATATCATCCAGGGGCGATGGCGCTGTTGGCGGCTCTGCGCGAGGTGGTTCCGCCTTCGCCACGGGAGCCTCAGTTGGTGTCGCGGCCTCCTGTTCGGGCGCATCTGCAGCGGGCGCAGCCGTCTCGACGGCTGCCGGTGGAGCCGCCGACGACGAGGGGTCTGCTGCCGCTTCCGCGGACTCGTCGATGGTGGCGATGGTGTCGCCGACCCCCAAGAGCTCGTCGACCTCCCTGGTCGGGTGCAGGATTCCGGCGACCGGCGCCGGCAGGTCGACGTTGGCCTTGTCCGTCTCCAGCTCGCAGAGCGGCTCGTCCCGTTCGACAAACTCCCCCTCCGCCTTGATCCACCGCAGCAGAATCACCTCGCTGACGGACTCTCCCATTTCCGGTATGGTCACGTCGACTGGCATCAGTATTCCCTTCCAGAAGCTGATCTGGATTTCTTCACATCCTCCAGTACCAGCTCCCTGGAGTGCAGATCCAGGGCTTCCTTCACTATTTCCTGCTGTTCGCTTACGTGCGCCTGGTGGTCCCCGACGGCGGGACTGGCGGCCTCGTCCCGTCCCACGTATCTGAGCCGCATGGAGGTTGGCAGAATATCGTCCACCAGCGGCTGCACGAAATACCATGCACCCATATTCAGCGCTTCCTCCTGCACCCAGAGGAACTCCTCCGCCTCAGCATAGCGCTCCACAATTCCCCTCAGCTCCGTCTCGGGAAGGGGGTACAGCTGCTCGACCCGAACCAGGGCGACGCCTTCCACCCCCATCTCCTCGCGGACCGCGAGCAGGTCGTAGTAGACCTTTCCGGTGCACAGAATCACCCTTCGCACCTGCTGCGGATCTGGGGCTGTGTTGTCGTCGATGACGTTGAGGTAGCCCCCCTGCACGAAGGCGTCGATATCGGCTACGCAGCGCTTGTGCCGCAGGAGGCTCTTGGGGGTCATGGCGATGAGCGGCTTGCGGAAGGTGCGATGCATCTGCCGGCGCAGTACGTGAAAGATCTGTGCCGGCGTGGTGGGGTAGCAGACCTGCATGTTGTCCTTGGCGCACAGCTGCAGGTAGCGCTCCAGGCGGGCGCTGGAGTGCTCGGGGCCCATGCCCTCGTACCCGTGGGGGAGGAGGAGCACGATGCCGGACATGCGCTGCCACTTCGCCTCGGCACTGCTGATGTACTGGTCGATGATGAGCTGAGCGCCGTTGGCGAAATCCCCGAACTGCGCCTCCCACATGATCAGCCGACCCGGGTCGGCCGAGCTGATGCCGTACTCGAAGCCGAGGACGGCGAGCTCTGACAGCATGCTGTTGATCACCTCAAAGCGGCTCTGCCCTTTGGAGAGATGTGCGAGGGGGACGTAGGTTTCTCCGCTTTCGGAGTCGTGCCAGACGGCGTGGCGATGGGCAAAGGTGCCCCGCTGGGCGTCCTGGCCGGTGAGCCGTACGGGGATGTGCTCGAGCAGGAGGCTGCCGAAGGCCAGCATCTCGCCGCAACCCCAGTCCACGGGCCGGTCACCGGCGACCATCTCACGGCGGGCTTTCATCACCCTCTGGACGGTGCGGTGAAGGGAAAAACCCTCCGGTGCGGTCGTGGCGCGATCGGCAATTTTCTTCAGGGAGTGCAGGGCGACGCCGGTATCCGCCTCCCAGTCCCTGCCGGCCCCGCTGAATCCCTGCCACACGCCGCCAAAGGTGTTGGGACGCGGTCTCACCTTCAGCCGTCGCGCCTTCTCCTGGCTACGATTCAAAGTCTCCCGCACCTCCGTCTGCATCTCCTCGACGTCCTGCGGGGTGGCCTCGCCCGATGCCGCCAGGGTCTCGGCGTAGAGCTCCACAGCGGTGCGGTGATCGGCGATCTCGCGGTACATGACCGGTTGAGTCAGCGTGGGATCGTCCGCCTCGTTGTGTCCGTACCTCCTGTAGCCGACCAGATCGATGAGCACGTCCCGCTTGAACTCGCTGCGAAACTCGATCGCCAGCTGCGCCGCGTGCACGACGGCTTCAGGGTCGTCGGCATTGACGTGAAACACCGGCGCCTGGATCTGCC
Source organism: Gemmatimonadota bacterium (assembly GCA_002725915.1). GTDB lineage: Bacteria > Latescibacterota > UBA2968 > UBA8231 > UBA8231. The sequence continues at coordinate 7,686 of PBRM01000171.1, read as the reverse complement.
GGGAGACGTCCGTGGGATAGCGCATAAAGCGCGTCTCCTGCGGCAGCGCGGTGTAGGCGAGCTGATTGTTGACGATGATGTGAATAGTGCCGCCGTTCCTGTAGCCTTTCAGCTGAGACAGATTGAGCGTCTCGGCCACGATCCCTTGACCGGTAAAGGCCGCCTCTCCGTGGATCTGAATCGGCACGACACGCGATCGACCCGCATCGTGGAGGTGATCCTGCTTGGCCTGCACCATCCCCTCGATAACCGGGTTCACGAGCTCGAGGTGGCTGGGATTGGGACTCAGGGAGAGGTGCATCTTGCGCCCGCTCCCGGTGACGAAGTCGTGCGAGTAGCCCTGATGGTACTTCACGTCGCCTTCGTCCTCGGCGCCGAGGCCGCTCGCCGCTCCCTCGAAGTCGGCCAGGATAACCTCGTAGGGTTTGTGGAGAATGTGGGCGAGGACATTCAGCCTGCCGCGATGCGACATGCCGATAACCATCTCTTCGACACCCATTTCAGAGCCGGACACCACGAGCGCGTCGACGAGGGGCAGCAGCGCCTCGCAGCCCTCGATGGAGAACCTCTTCTGACCGATGTAGCGGGTGTGGAGGAACTGCTCGAACTCCTGTGTCTCGATGAGCTGCCACAGGATCCGGTGCTTCTGCTCCGTGGCGAACTCCTGCCTGTTGAGTACCGGCTCGATGCGCTCCTCGAGCCAGGCCTCCTGCGACTTGTCCGCCGTCGACATGTTGTCCATGCCGAGACTGCCGCAATACATCGTTCGCAGCGCGTCCAGCAAGGCCTTCAGGGAACCGTCGGTCCTGTAGTGGAGCCCCCCGAAGCCCACACCCTTCTCCAGATCTTCTTCGGAGAGGCCGAATTCCGACAGCTCCAACAGCGGATGGGTGGTCTCGCTGTGCCCGAGGGGATCGAGTTTGGCGATCAGGTGGCCGCGATGGCGATAGGCCCTCACCAAGGCGAAGACCCCTTTGTCGGTGCGTTCCCGTCGACGGCGGTTGGTTCCCTCGTATCCCGCTTCCTTCACCGGCGCCACTTTCGCTGTCGCTTCTTCCGCTGGGGCCGCCCTCCCCGGGACGGTTTCGGCGGGGTCGGGCCGCACCGTCGATGTCGCGGTTTGCTCTCGGTCGGTGGACGGGCCAGTGGAGGGACTGTCGTCTCCCTCCTCCCCCTCTTCATCCGACTTGAGCAGGCCGAAGGTGAATCCCTTGAAGAAGGCCACCCACTCCGGGTCGAGCGAGCCGGGATCCTGGCAGTACTGCACGTACAGTCCCTCGACGTATCCTCGGTTGGCGCTATCCAGATCGACCACCGGACTTCCGATCGCTTTGGTGAAGTAACTTACGGTAGGAGTGGAAGATACCCACTTTCGTATGCTTGGTAAAGAGATCCCCCCAACTCACACTCTCTTCTACCACTCCTCGCCCTTGCCCGGGTGAGGCCGTCGCTGTCTTCGGCTTAGCGCTAGGAGCTCTGTCCGAGTATTCGCTTAGGCCGAACCCCGAATGGGATACTCGGACGGCTCCTGGGGCCAGGCGCTGCCCGATCGTCATGAGTGCGGCTGATCATCTGCATTCACCGTTTTCATGGGCCTTTTCTTGAAGGACCGGCAAGCCACCCGTAGATTCTGAAGCGCTCGACGAGTTCAAGCGCCAAATCGTTACCGCCGTCACCGCCGGGTTCCGGCTCACCGTCTGGCCTCTATGCCCGAAATACTCGAGGGACCTCCGGCCCTCTCCGAATTCCGGCGGCAAGCCCTGCTGGATCGCTGTCGAGAAATCTGCCCGGCCATCGGCGGTCTCAGCGTCAATCTCCTCTATATGGTGGGCTTCCTGGAAGCGCCGGATGGAGAGCTGCGCCAGCGCCTGCGGCAGGTGCTGGCAGTGGGTGACGATCTCCCCCCTCCCCATATCTCCCCTCCCCATCTCCCTCTCCAACCGACTTCGACGCCCGAGTGGGTGACCGAGATCCGCATTGCGCCGCGCCCCGGAACCATCTCGCCCTGGTCCAGTAAGGCCACCGACATTCTCCACAACTGCGGACTTGGCGTCGTCTCCCGCATCGAGCGCGCCTGGCACTACAGGTTCTCAGGCGCCCGGGAGCTGTTGCCCGCGGGGCTGGAATCGGTGTACCCCCTGCTCTACGACCGCATGACGGAGGCGGTCGCAGACGACCTGGATATCCTCTTCCGGGAAGTTGCGCCCCGGGCCCTCGGTCGAATCCCACTGATGGCGGATGGGCGGGAGGCGCTGGAGGGAGCGAACGAGGAGAGCGGACTGGCGATGTCGCCGGAGGAGATCAATTACCTGTACGAGGCCTTCGCCGGCCTTGGGCGCGATCCCACTGATGTCGAGCTCGTCATGTTCGCCAACGTCAACTCCGAGCACTGCCGCCACAAGATCTTCAACGCCGCCTGGACCATCGACGGCGAGAGCCGCGACCACTCCCTGTTCGATATGATCCGCCACACCCACGCGCGGCATCCGCAGTGGACGGTCAAAGCCTATTCCGACAACTCCGGCGTCATCGAGGGATATCGAGCCTCCCTCTTTCGTGCCGAAGCCGGAGACGGGCACAGCTATGTATACACCGACAAGCTCAGCCACATCCTCTGTAAGGTGGAGACCCACAATCACCCCACCGCCATCTCCCCCTACCCGGGGGCCTCCACGGGGGTTGGCGGGGAGATTCGGGACGAGGGGGCTACGGGCACGGGGGGCCAGCCCCAGGCCGGGCTTTGCGCCTTCTACACCTCCCATCTGCGCTTGACCGATTTCCCCATGCCGTGGGAGCGCGAGATCGCCGAGCATCCCTCCCGTCTCGCCACCCCCCTCGAGATTATGACCGAGGGGCCCCTAGGGGGCGCTGCCTTCGGCAACGAGTTCGGCCGGCCCAATATCCTCGGTGTTTTTCGCACCTGCGAGGAGGTCGTAGGCAATCGCCACCGCGGCTACCACAAACCCATCATGGTGGCTGGCGGGGTCGGCCTGATCGACGCCGAGCACGTGCGCAAGAAGCGGCCCCAAAAGGGCGATCTCGTCATTCAGCTGGGCGGACCTGCCATGCTCATCGGCCTCGGTGGCGGTTACGCCTCCAGCATGGACACGGGCAGCAACCCGGAGGATCTGGACTTCGCCTCGGTGCAGCGGGACAACCCGGAGATGGAACGCCGCTGTCAGGAGCTCATCAGCCGCTGCATCGCCCTGGGTGCCGACAATCCCATCCGCACCATCCACGACATCGGCGCCGGCGGACTCTCCAACGCCTGCCCGGAGCTGGTGGAGGAGACCGGTGCCGCCTTCGATCTGCGCGCCATCCACAACGACGATCCGGGCATGAGTCCGGTGGAGCTGTGGAGCAACGAGGCGCAGGAGCGCTACGTCCTCGTCATCGATCGCGGTGACCTGGCGCGGTTCGCGGAGATGGCCGCTCGCGAGCGCTGTCTCTTCGCCCCTATCGGCGAGGTCACCGACGACGGCAACCTCAGCCTGCGTGACCCCCTGCTGGGCGACGATCCCATACGGGATCTGCCGCTGGAGGTCATCCTCGGCAAGCCGCCTCGCATGATGCGGGACGTGCACAGCCAGCGCCAGGATCTTCCACCCTTGAATCTGACCGGGGTCGACATCGGCGAGGCGGCGGAGCGGGTGCTGCGCTTCCCCGCCGTAGCCGACAAGACCTTCCTCATCACCATCGCCGACCGCACCGTGACCGGCCTCATCGCCCGCGACCAGATGGTGGGCCCCTTCCAGACGCCCATCGCCGACGTGGCGGTTACCGCCACCTCCTTCAGGGAGTTCACCGGCTCGGCCATGGCCATGGGAGAGCGCACACCCGCGGCCATCGCCAACGGCCCCGCCTCCGGCCGTCTCGCCATTGCCGAGGCGATCACCAACATCGCCGCCGCCCGTATCGGCCCCATCGAGAAGATCAAGCTCTCCGCCAACTGGATGTGCGCCTGCGGCGAGGAGGGGGAGGACGCCAGGCTCTACGAAACCGTGCAGGCCGTCGGCATGGACTTCTGCCCGCGTCTAGGCGTGGCCATTCCCGTGGGCAAGGACAGCCTCTCCATGCGCACGGTCTGGGAGGACAGCCGCGGACAGTCGCATCGCGTCGTCGCTCCCCTCAGCCTCGTCATCTCCGCCTTCGCCGCCGTCGAGGACATCCGCGCCACCGTCACTCCCGACCTGGCCCCCGACCCGAGCTCCCGACTCCTCCTCCTGGATCTGGGCCGCGGCCGCAACCGCTTGGGGGCGTCCTGCCTGGCGCAGGTCTACAATCAACTAGGCGCCGACTGTGCCGACGTGGATGCGGACGATCTCCGTCGCCTGTTCGCCGCGGTCCAGGAGATGGTGGCGGGTGGACTGCTGCTGGCCTATCACGACCGTTCAGACGGCGGTCTCTTCGTCACCCTCGCCGAGATGGCCTTCGGCGCCCGCTGCGGACTGGCCGCCGACATCTCGGCCCTCGGTGAAGATCCGCTCGCGGTTCTGTTCGCGGAGGAGATCGGCGCCGTCATCCAGTACCGGGCAGCAGACGGCGATCGAGTTCGCGACATCATCGAGCGCCACGACCTGGCCTCCTGCGCCCGCGAGCTCGGCCACCCTACGGAGGACGGCCGGGTGGAGATAGTCCACGCTGGGCACACTGCCTTGAGTCGACCGACCGCCGCTCTCCAGTCGGTGTGGTCGGAGCTCACCTTCCACATGCAGGCCCACCGTGATCACCCCGAATGCGCCCGCCAGGAGTACGAAGCCAGGTGCGACGCCCACGAGGCGGGCATGAGTTTCCTCGTCCCCTTTGACGTGGAAGCCGACGCCTTCCCGGAATCCGCTCCGGCCGTGGCGACCAAGTCTCCCGGCGTAGCCGTCCTGCGCGAACAGGGCATCAACGGCCACGTCGAGATGGCCGCCGCCTTCGATGCGGCCGGTTTCGAGGCCGTCGACGTTACCATGACCGACCTCCTCGACGGACGCGTTCGGCTCGACAGCTTTCGCGGGCTGGTCGCCTGCGGCGGCTTCAGCTACGGCGACGTGCTGGGCGCCGGCGCCGGCTGGGCGCGGACCATCCTCTTCAACCCGGGGCTCCGGGAGCAATTCGCCGCCTTCTTCGAACGCGCCGACACCTTCGCACTGGGCGTGTGTAACGGCTGCCAGATGATGTCCCTTCTCGGCGATCTCATCCCCGGGACCGCGAGCTGGCCCCGCTTCCTGCGCAACCGCTCGGAGCAGTTTGAGGCCCGGCTGGTGACGGTGGAAGTGCTGGAGAGCAACTCCGTCCTGTTCGCCGGCATGACCGGCTCCCGCCTGCCCATCGCCTGCGCCCACGGCGAGGGCAGAACGGATTTCAGCTCCAGCTACGACCTGGACCGGCTGAGCGCAACGAGCCAGCTGTGCATGAGGTACGTCGACCATCGCGGCGAGCCCACCGAGCGCTACCCGCTGAATCCAAATGGCTCCCCGGGCGGCGTCACCGCCCTCTGCAATACCGCCGGCCGCGTCACCATCATGATGCCCCACCCCGAGCGCGTCTTCCGCAACGTGCAGCTCTCCTACCGTCCATCCGACTGGGACGACAGCGGCTTCAGTCCCTGGATCCGGCTCTTCCGCAACGCCTACCGCTTCGCCACCCAATAAGGAGAGAGATAGAAAGGGCGATGACCGACCCCCCTGTTCCCTCCACGCATCCGCCCAAACAACTCTTCATGGTCGCCGACGCGTCCCGGGCCCGAAAGCTTGCCGCTCCCGAGCTGCCTGCCGGTCACCAGCTGAGGGGAATTCGTCCCGGAGACCGGTCCGCCTGGATAGAGCTGCTCGCGGCGAGCGGATTCGATGAGTGGACGGTGGAGAAATTCGACGCCTACACCGCCGAGCCCGAGCGCCTGGCAGGCTCCCGCGCCGTCGAGTGCGACGGCCGACTCGTGGCGGCTGCTTTTGCGTCGCAGCGGTCCCGGGACCCGCTGGCCGGGGCTCTCGACTACGTCGTCTGCCACCCCGAGCACCAGGGCCGGCGGCTGGGCCTCATCGTCTGTGCCGCGGCCATCGAACACCTCGCCGACCAGGGGTACGCGACCATCAGCCTGCAGACCGACGACTGGCGCCTGGCGGCCATCAAGACGTATTTCAACCTCGGCTTCGAACCGGTAATGACCCGCATCGACATGCCGGACCGATGGCTGAAGGTAATACAGCAGCTCCACCTGACGTGACCGAGCAATCCGACTAGGAGACGCATGGACCACTCCGCGGTGACCTCCCCCCCCATCCGCTGGGGCATCCTGGGAACCGGCAACATAGCCCGACAGTTCGCCACCGGGCTGAGTTCGGCTCCCGGTGCCGAACTCGCCGCTGTCGGATCCCGCGCGGCTGAAACGGCTGAATCCTTCGGAGAACAGTTCGACATCCCACGCCGGTACGCCTCCTACGAGGGGCTCGCCTGCGATCCGGAGCTCGACGTCGTCTACGTGGCCACGCCGCACCCCATGCACAGGGACAACAGCATTCTCTGCCTGGAAGCAGGCAAAGCCGTTCTCTGCGAGAAGTCTTTCACCGTCAACGCGGCCATGGCCGACGACGTCATCGCCGTCGCCCGGGAGCGCGGCCTCTTCCTCATGGAGGCCATGTGGACTCGCTTCCTGCCCGCCGTCGCAAAAGTGCGGCAGTGGCTGAGGGAGGGCGCCATCGGCGATGTCCGCATGGTGCAGGCCGACTTCGGGTTCCGCGCCGGCCTCAACCCGGAGGGTCGCCTGTTCGACCCTGAGCTTGGCGGAGGCGCCCTTCTCGATGTCGGCATCTACGCCATCTCCTTCGCCTCCATGGTCCTGGGACCGCACCCCGAAGCGGTCGAGAGCACGGCGGAGATCGGAACCACCGGCGTCGACGAGCAGTCCGCCTTTCTGCTGCGCTATGGAGGTGGCGAGATCGCCGTCCTCTCCTGCGGGGTGCGCACCAGCATCCCGGTGGAGGCGCGCATCATCGGCACGGAGGGGCGGATTCTCCTGCACGCCCCTTTCTTCCGCGGCACGACCGTCACCCTCACCTCGGGCGAGAACGAAACCCAGCTCGATTTCCCCCTCGAGGGCAACGGCTACAACTACCAGGCGATGGCCGTGGGCGAGTGCCTGCGCGCAGGTAAGCTGGAGAGCGAGACCATGCCGCTTGACGAGACCCGGGCGATCGTCGCCCTCATGGATAGAATTCGCGCTCAGTGGGGCCTGAAGTACCCGATGGAGTAGGGGTAGGATTATGGAATACGCCAAGGTAAAGGGAATCGACAAGAGGGTGTCCCGGCTCGTCCAGGGAACGATCATGCTGACGGAGAGAGAGCCGGAAAGAGGCTTCGAACTCCTGGATGCCGCCTGGGAAGCGGGGTACACCGCCTTCGACACGGCGGCTCTGTACGGCGGCGGTACCTGTGAGCGCGTCTTCGGCGCGTGGATGGAGGCCCGCGGTGTTCGCCAGCAGGCCTTCGTCATCGGCAAGAGCTGCCACCACAATGGCGATCGGCGGCGCGTGACCTCCTTCGACATCGCCGCCGATCTCCACGATTCGCTGGCGCGGCAGCGCACCGACTACGTCGATCTACATCTCCTCCACCGCGACGACCCCGAAGTCGAGGTAGGCCCCATCGTCGATGCCCTCAACGGGCATGTCGACGCCGGCCGCATGCGCGCCTTTGGCGGCT
>PBRM01000170.1 GCA_002725915.1 Gemmatimonadota bacterium | reverse complement strand
GTCGCAGTCGTCGTCGGTGAGGATGCAGCCGCCGACATCCGACCCCATGGTCTTCTCCGAATCGAAGGAGAATCCGGCCGCCAGCCCCAGAGTACCCGCCAGTCTACCCTTGTACTTCCCCAGAACCGCCTGACAGGCATCTTCGTAAACGACGTGCCCGTGCCGCGCCGCCAGCTCGCCGATCGGATCCATGTCGCAGATGATTCCGGTCTTGTGCACCACCAGCACCGCCCTGGTGCGATCGGTGATGCAGGGCTCTATGGTTTCGGCGCTCATATTGACCGTATCCGGCGCCGTGTCGGCGAACACAGGAATGTAGTTTTGAGCTATCAACCCCTGCACGGTGCCGTAGTCGGTCACCGGACTGACGATGATCTCATCGCCCGGATCGAAACCAAGGCCCGCCGCCATGACCGCGAGAGCCGGCGTACAGCCCGGTGTAGCGATGCAGTGTTTGACGCCGTGCTTCTCGGCGAAGGCGCCCTCGAATCGAGCTACCATGTTGCAGGAAAGACCACTGTCCACCACCTCCTGCAGGTACTCCATCGCCCTGGGGCCAACGGTTCGCGGAAAGGGATTGGGAAGCTCGCCATCTTCTCCCATGAGCGCGTCTGCTCCGTATGTCGCTCGGTTCATCTGGGCTCCTCTCTTACCGCACCCATTAGGCGCCTGGCCCGAAAGTCAACTCACCCCCTCCTGTCACGTCCACTGTCACCCTTAACACCCCCGGCCGCGCGACCTCCGCCGGCTGCTGACGTCCGTCCAGCAACACCCGCGGAAAACGGCACCAGGCGGGAGGCACCTTAAGCTCGAAGGTCAGCTCGCGCCGATCCACGCGCTCGCTCAACCCAACGAAATCCAGCCGGAAGCGCTTCTCGGTCAACGAATCCGCCAGCACTTCGATGTGCAGGTGACGCCGGCATAGATGGTAAAACAGCGCCTCCTCCGGCACCGCGCACCAGACGCGGTCTCCTCCCTCAGACAGCACGGTCTCGAATCGCCGTCTCAGCTGGCTCTCCGAGCAGTCCTTGTTCGGGTGGACGGGCACTTCCAGGGGGCAGTGGCAGTAGTCGATGATCCACCCCCCATCCTCCTGTGCCTGGCGGATGTTGCGGTACGGATCGAACTCGCTGAAAAACGGGGCGTAGTAGTGATCGTGCAGGGCGGTGCGATTGATCCAGAACAGCTCCTCGCCGGGACGGTTCAGCGCGTCGGTCAGGCTCATGGCGCCCAGGTAACCGAGTCGGCGGCACTGCGCCAGCACGTGATCGGACATGTTGCTGTTGTCCCCCGACGCGCAGTACAGATGGACGGGGGCGCCGATCGCCTCTTCCAATACCTCCCGCGCCTGGCGCAACTCCCGGTCCATCATCGGCGGCTCGATCAGGAGATGGCTCCAGGAGTGATTGCCCACGCCCCATCCCCTCGTCAGCAGATCCTTCAGCTCCTCGCCATTCATGTGGCGGAAGCCGTTGTAGCTCGACTCGCCGACGGCGCGGACCTCGCCCAGCTGCCCGACTACGACCTCCACGTGCCCGGGAATCCCGCACCCCTCGTGCAGGGGTACGGCAAAGCGGTGTAGATCCGCCAGCGCCTCGTCGTACGTGATAGAGTAGACCCAGCGCTTGCCGTATTTCCAGTTACAGACCTCGAGCGACATCTATCTCTCTCCCCTCCCCTTTCAGCGGGCCGCCGCAACGGCGGAGGCGAATTGCGCGAACGTGGTGCTGTGCCCGACCTGCCACTCGAAACGGTGAATGCCGTGCCGCGTCGCCAGGCGCTCGGGAAAGCTTTCCGGCGTCTCCACGCCGACGGTGGCGTCGCGCATCAGGATGCAGCGATACCCGAGTCCGAGCATCGGCCGTGCCGCACCTTCGGCCCCGAGCACGCACATGTCGGTGGCGAAGCCGGCGTAGATCAGAGTCCCGATCCCCCGGGCTTTCAGGTATTCGTCCAGTTGATCGGTGTAAAACAGCAAAGGCTCGTCGCCTTGCGGGGAGACGATCTTCGCTCGCCTCATGTGCGCCAGCGGCGACCTTTCCAGGTAGTCACGGCCGTGGGCCCGTGCCAGCATCTCCTCCGCACGGCCTGGCGGGAAACCCTCCTGCTCCCTGTGGCGCCTGGACGGCAACTCCGGGTATTGCCCATCCATCCAGTCGCTTTCCACGTGACAGACCGGCATGTCGGCGGAGCGGGCCAGATCCATGGCTGGCCGGATCACCTCTCCCATGATCCGCGACGCCTCGGCGGTGGCCTGAGGCCAGCCCATGCCGACGCAGAAATCGACGTCCACCGCGGGTCCATCCGCACAGCCTATGTTCCAGCAGTGCATTCCCACCAGAGCGGTCTGCTCCACCCGCAGCTCGAAGACCTCATCCTCGTATCCCGGTCGATCCACCGGGAGCGCACGGTAGTAGCGGGTGCTGAGACGGATCTTTCTGCTCATGTGCCGAGTCACTCCTTAACAGCCCGTTGATAAAGTCGCTCTTGCCAGCGAGATGAGTCCTGGCTTGACCTGCCTGCCTCGAACCCACCCCTCATCACGCCGAAGGGATCGCGATGTCCACCAGATCGAGTGCGCGCAGGTCGGTTTGCAGTGGCGTCAGGTGATCGCGCAGGCCGAGGATTTCATCGCGGAACGCTTCGATCTCGCACTGCACACCATCAACCTTGCTCAGAGCCAAGTTCTGCCTGGCGTCCGCGGTGACCAGCGCCTGGGTGTCGTCGTCCAGGCAGATCATCCCATCGCGACCGACGATCAGTTCGGGCTTTCCGGGCCAGACGCTCTCGCCCAGCGTGTAGCCTACGGTGATGTATCCGCCGGCGGAAAAAATCATGGTGATGCTGGCGGAGGACCACCCGTCGGCGCGGCTCTGCGCGCCGGCCACTCGCTCCACTTCACCAAAGGCGTCCATCCACCGGGGCATATAGTAGGCGACGAAATCGCGCCCCCCGGCGTTGAGGTCCGGAAGGGCGTTCCATTTCCGGTGCGCGCCGAAGTCCCAGTGGGAATGCTCGATCCCGTACAGCAGCGGTCCGATGCGGCGAATCTGGTCGATGTGCGCGCGGTACTCGGGATGATGTCGCGCCTGGATACCATGATGCAGCACCAGGCCTTTCGAGGCAGCGAGTTGCGCCAGTTCCTTTGCCTGAGCTGCGCTGGCGCTCAGTGGAATCTCCACCAGGACGTGCTTGCCGGCGGCGAGAGCCTCGCGGGCGTGCGGGAAGTGATCGACGTTGGTGGAGCAGACCAGTACCGCGTCCACGTCCGCACTAGCGCACAGATCCTGCCAGTGCTCGACGGTCGGCACGTCCAGCTCCTGCCTGAACAGGTCTCGGGTCCGCCGGGTCCTCGACCAGCCCAGCGCTACCACAGTTCCATGCGCTTTTTGAAGCGCCCTGGCCCGTGTGCGGCCATACGATCCCGTCCCGCAGATGCCGAATCTAATTGTGTCCATAATCGCCTCCAGGAGTAGGTGTTAAAGCGAACGACTTCACGTCAATTCAGAAGTCCGGGTATTCCTCATAGAGGTCGCGAAAGGTGTGGCCATCCACCTGGGGCACCGCCCCCACCAGAAGCGCCGGGGAGGATACCCCGAAGATGCCATAGAGTTTACTCGACCTTAGGGTTCGACGCACACGCGAAGCGAACGCGCCACAGCACTCTTAAGCCGCTATCCAGCCTCGTTGCCTTCAGCCCTTGATCTCACCTCCGAATCTCCGCTTTATACGCCCAGTGCAGATTTCTCCGTCGGCGTCTGCCGACCTGACCGACGAAAGGACCTGAGATGCAGGCTGTTTTTCTTAAAGCGCAAGAGCAATTCGCCGACGAGAAGTTCCAGAAGGTGAATATCTTCGACTCTCCGAGGATGTTTTGTGACATCTACTGCTTTGAGCCGGGACAGGAGCAGACACTGCACTCGCACGAGGACAACGACAAGATCTACTACGTGCTGGAAGGCGTTGGCACTCTTACTGTCGGCGAGGAGTCGCGCCAGGTTGAGGCGGGGTGGGCGGTGCTGTGTCCGCCGGGCGAGGACCACGGGGTAGTGAACACAGGCGGAGACAGACTCGTGCTGCTGGTGTTTATGGCCCCGCATCCCTGACGAGACCGAGAGCCTTCGTTGCCACACCTCGGCCATCACGGACGTGCGCCCCGGCATCATGCAGCGCGTCCCATGCATCGGCCGGCTGCGGCAAGCCGTGATCCCCGCCGTTCCTCGTCGCCTTAGCGGCGTTCGCTGCCACGGCACGCTGCCCCGCGTCGGCCAGCGCCCGCTCTTTTCCATCCCCGGCGGCCCCAGTCTGCCAGCAGACGAGCGGCAGAACGTCTCCCAGCGCCAGCGCGGCGCCCTCCTCTTCAGCGACGGTCTTGCACAACAGGTTTCGGCCGGGTTGTACACCCGACAATCGCCGCAGCGCGGAATCGGAGTGCGAATATCGCCTCACCCGACCGTACTGCGCATGGCCTCGACGCAAGCCTTGAGCGCCGGCACCGGATCCTCCGGATCGGCCTCGTATTCGATCACCGCCATGCCGTCGAAGCCACCCGCCTCCAGCCCCTCGACAAACCCCTTCAGATCGAGCGTACCCTGCCCCACAACGGTGTCGTGCCACTGGCCGTCCCTGTCGAAGACGAAGTCCTTGTAGTGCACGCTGTAGATCTGACCGGCGAAATCTTTCGCCCATTGAACCGGATCGCCCTGTCCGGGGCCGATCTGCATGGCCCACGCGGTGTCGATGCAGAGGCCGACCTCGGGCTCGCCCAGGCCGATCAGATGCTTCAGTACCGAGGGCTGTCCGCCAAAGTGATAGCCGCCGTGGCAGTGGATGCCGACGCGAATATCGAATTCACGGCACCAGCGACGCACCATTGGGATCGCCCTGGTGTAGCTGTCGAGCTGAAAGTGGCAGGAGATATGCTTTGCACCGGCAATGGCAGCGCACTCGAAGAAATCGCGCTCTGAGTTCTGGCCGCTGAACGACTGCACCCCGATCGAGACCACAGAGACGCCGGCCTCTCGATAGATATTGACGATCTCCTTCCAGCCCTGGGGATCGTTGAAGTCGGCGTGAACTGCGCACACTTCGATCTTGTCGACGCCGATCTCCAGCACTTTCCGGGCGACATCTGCGTTATCCTTGAAATTCCGATAGCAGTAGCTCTGCACTCCGTAATCCAATGCGGCACTCATCTGGTATGGCTCCTTTGTGTGGTCGAAATTGGTTGATACAGCTTCTTCAGGGGCGCCTCTCTCTTGCGCTCAGCTCATCCGCGGCGGAGGCAAACCAGTACGAATAAAGACTGGCGTCGCGCAGCTGCAATCGCACCCGCACCTCCTGTCCCGCAAGCGCCTCCAGTCCCTGAGCAAAATGGACGCGCGCATCTGTCTGGTCCACGGCGATGGGCGCCGAGGTGTAATTGGGCAGGGGGGTCCCCTTGTCGTCTGCAAGCGCCACAGTCAGCTGTCCGCGCGCCGCATCGACATTGACATGAAGCTCCTCCCCGGCTACCCGCATGGGTTTGCTCAAAGCGAAGCCCTCCTCATCGCCGGCGTCGAGCGACACAAAGCCGTCGCGCCGCAGCGTCGCCAGGCCCAGCATGGGCTGGTGCCGACGCTGCACCTGTTTGAACTTGGCGCCGGTGTGCGCGCCCGCCACGCCCCCGTAGTACAGGTAGATCTGCTCCCCCACGGTGACAAAGCGCTGGGTGATGCGCGCCATGCCATCCTCCCACCCCCCCTCAGGGCCCAACGACAGGAAGGTCTGCCGGTCGAGGACGCGCTCCCAGCGGACGCCGTCCCGACTCGTGGCCAGTGAGGTATCGATGGTGCCATCGACGCCCTCGCGATAGATCCAGGGCATACCCAGGTAGAGGCCCTCGTACAGATCGAGTGGCATGCCGTAGAACTGAGTGCCGGCTTCGTCCACCTCGTCGCATTCGAAAACCAGCTGGGGCGCATCGAAGTGGACACAGTCGGCGCTCTCGGCTCGCGACACCTTGCGGCCGCCGGCGCCGAAGCGGCCGAAGACCACGTATTTCCCGAGCCTCGGGTCCCACACCAGCGACTGCGTGGTGTCGCTGCCCAAGGGGATCAAGGGGTTGTCGGCGCTGTTGGTCCAGTGCACACCGTCCGGGGAGTAGGACAGCCACATGCCGTCTCCCTCCCCCTCGCCCCACAGCACCCGCCCATCCTCGTGGGTGACAAAGGTGTCGGTGCCTCCGTGCTCCCAGTAGAACCCCTTGTACCTGCGCTGAGGATCGGGTTCGTCTTCGTCGAACAGCACGGCGAAGCCCTCGCAGTTGGTGCGCCCGACGTCGATGAGATTGTTGGCCGTGGAGCCCTCGATGTCGAGCTGGTTGAGTACGGGCTTGTCCCAACGCACGCCATCCTCAGAGGTCGCGTATCCAAGGAGAGTGATGTTGCCCAGGGCTTGCCGGCCGCGCACCTGGACCATGCCTGCGCGGTAGGGACCGGTGAGATACCACATCCTGAAACGGGATTCGACGGCGTCGTAGAGCACCGTGCCGTAGAGCGAAGCCACGGTCTCCCAAGGATTGTCGCCGCGCAGGATCGGGTTGTCGGCATGGCGCTGCGGCTGATGCACGCGGCGGTGGAGGCGCTCGACGCGAGTCAGATCGTGCAGATCGAGGAAGAGGTGTCGGTGTTCCATCCTTCATTCATCTGCTGGTTCTGCTGACGATTCTCCGCCAGCCGCCGGCAAACTCCCAGGGCTCTCGATGGCTGCCCAGGGGCCGTCAGCTACCGGCTGCGCCCCGGACGGCCTGATTGGGAGGGATAAAGCCCCATCCGGACCAGGGAGTCAAGGATCGCGGTCGCCACCCGGAGCGAGCCGAAGCAGGCTCGCCCCCCCTCCCCAACTTTCCCCGGACGAGATCCACCATGCCCGAGTTGAGGTGACCGGCGACGGCATCTGGACGCAAGGCGTGCGAGGGCCGTCATTGATGCGCGGGGCCACCGGGGTCAGATGAATGGATGATTTCCAATAATCACCGAATGAGAGAGGACAGATGATCGAAATCGCCGAAGTCCTGCCGCCGCGGCCGTCGCCGTTGTGGCGCCTGGTCAAGCAATGCGGCGTCGAGCGCGTGGTCGGGTCTATGGACATGAGTCGCGGCCTCAAAGTACCGCGTGACGAGCTGCCCTGGAGTCATATGGCCCTGGTCCGCATGAAGACGGCCTACGAGAGCGGCGGCTTCTCACTGGACGTGATCGAGAGCCGTCCGCCTATGAACAAGATCAAGCTCGGTCTACCCGGAGCCGACGAAGAACTGGAGTGGGTCTGCGACCTGATCCGCAATATGGGAGCGCTGAAGATCCCGGTGTGGTGCTACGAGTGGATGCCAGTGCTAAACTGGACGCGTACCTCGACCACGGTACCAGCGCGCGGCGGGGCCACGGCCACCGGGTTCGACAACGAGTTGATGAAGAGTGCGCCGCTCACCGAATACGGCGAAGTGAGCGAGGAGATGCTGTGGGAGAACCTGCGGGAGTTTCTCGAGCTCGTCGTGCCCATCGCCGAAGAGGCGGGCGTCGAGCTGGCCATGCACCCGGACGACCCGCCCCTGTCACCGGTGCGGGGGATGGGTCGCATCATGCGCAGCGTTGAAAACTTCCAGAGACTGCTGGAATTGGTGCCGAGCACGGTGAACGGCATCTGCATGTGCCAGGGCAACTTCACCCTGATGACGGATGACCTGCCTGACGCAATCCGGCACTTCGGCCAGCAGAAGAAGATCTTCTTCGCCCACCTCCGCGATGTGCGAGGCACGGCAGAGAAGTTCGTGGAGACCTTCCACGACGAGGGCAAGACCGACATGCTGGCCTGTATGGAGGCCTACCGCGACATCGGCTTCGACGGCGTCTGCCGCCCCGACCACGTTCCGACCATGGAGGGCGACAGCAACGACAACCCCTCTTACTCCTCGGTCGGGCGCATCTTCGCCATCGGCTACCTGAAGGGCCTGCAGGAGGCCGTATACGGTCACCCATCTAAAGAGGATTAGCATGCGCCTTCTCTACATCGACATAGACGCCCTGACGCCATCACACCTGGGCTGCTACGGCTATCACCGGGACACGTCCCCCACCATCGACCGGGTGGCGGCCGAGGGGCTGCGGTGCACCAATGTCTACACCTCCGACGCTCCCTGCCTTCCCTCGCGCACGGCAATGTACTCGGGCCGCTTTGGTATTCACACCGGCGTGGTCGGACACGGCGGCACAGCGGCCCAGCCGAAGATCGAAGGACCCACGCGAGGTTTCGGCGATCTCTTCGATGCCCAGGGACTGGGCCGCTCCCTGCAGCGGCTCGGCTTCCACACCGCCATGGTCTCCCCCTTCGGCCAGCGCCACGCCGCATGGCACTTTTACGCTGGATTCAACGAGATCCACAATACCGGCAAAGGAGGCGCGGAATCCGCCGAGGAGGTTACGCCCGTGGTCGAGAAGTGGCTCCACGACAACGCCGCCAGCGACAACTGGTATCTGCACGTCAACTACTGGGACGTGCACACTCCCTATCGCGCGCCCCTGGAATATGGCGAGCCCTTTGCCGACGAGCCCTTGCCGGCGTGGCTGACGGAGAAGAAAATCCGCGAGCACAACCGCAAGACAGGGCCACACTCCTCCCTCGAGATCGGCATGTACAACGATCGCGAAAATCCACGCTATCCGCGCCATCCGGGCAAGATCACCGACCCCGCCTCCTTGCGCCGAATGATCGACGGTTACGACACCGCTATCCGCTACGTCGACGACCAGATAGCCCACATTCTCACCATCCTGGAGCAGAAGGGGGTTCTGGAGGATACCGCCGTCATCATCTCCGCCGATCACGGCGAGAACATGGGAGAACTGGGCATCTACGGCGAACACGGCACCGCCGACCAGGCCACCTGCCGTATCCCGATGATCGTGCGCTGGCCAGGAGGCGTCTCAGCAGCGGTCGACGAGGGCCTGCACTACAATGTTGACCTGGCGCCGACGCTGATGGATTTGCTCGACGGACCCTCCCAGCCGATATGGGATGGAGAGTCGTACGCGCCCGCCATCCTCAATGGCGCGTCACGCGGGCGCGAGCAAGTGGTCGTCAGCCAGTGCTGCCACGTCTGCCAGCGCTCGGTGCGCTTCGACCGCTGGCTGTACGTGCGCACTTTCCACGACGGTTTTCATCTCTTTCCACGCGAAATGCTCTTCGACCTGACCGCCGACCCGCACGAAGAGGTCGACATTGCCGCCGAGAACCTCGACATCTGTCGCCAGGGGGCCGGGCGGCTGCTCGACTGGCATCAGGAGCAGATGGCGACCGTAGGAGACGGGGTCGATCCCCTGTGGACGGTCATTCAGGAGGGGGGACCGTTCCACGCTCGGCACGCCGGCCCCAACAGTCAGCTGCCAGGTTACCTGGAGCGCCTGGAGGCCACCGGCCGCGGCGACGGCGCCGCACAGCTGCGGAAGAAGTACGCTCGCTTTCTGCCTCCCGATCGGTAAGATCCGCCGGCGCTGGATTCGGTCGACTAGCATTGGTTTGGTCTTCCCTTGCTCTTCATTGCCAGATCGACCTCATCTGCCAAGCCCGCAGCGACCTGATCTCACCGTCCACCCCCTGAGATCGGAACGACACCCCCAGACTATCGTCGCGATCCGGATAGACCCGCACCGCCACACACTGCCTCCCATTGACGAACACCTCGACGACACTCCTGTCGACGAACACCCGAAGCTCGAGCGCCTCGTCAGCGGCAATGAAGACCGGCGCGGTTTCCGGAGCGCGCGACACCACGTCAGGCGCGCAGGAGGAATACGACGAATCGATCGTCACCAGGCTTTGCCGTAGCCCCGTGCCCGAGACCCGATCCGCCATGCCGCGATCCCTGAACAAGGCGATCCGCGTGTACTCCTCCCTGCCGGGAGAGCGCAGCACATTCATCTCCACCAAGGGCGCCGCCCCCGGGTCGATCTCGGCAATGAGCTCCATGGCATCGCCCTGCACGGCATCGAGCACCACCTCCTGGTTCGCCGGCAGGGAGACCCCCTCGAAATGCTGGAGATCCTCCCTTAG
>PBRM01000169.1 GCA_002725915.1 Gemmatimonadota bacterium | reverse complement strand
CATTCCAAGGCAGTCGAAGTCCAGGGGCGACTCTTTCCAGGGCACTACCTGAGCTTGAAGAAGGTGGCAGTGAACTAACTTCTCGACGCGTCAAACCGAGAGACCAGAAGCCCGCGCCGTAGACCCAGGCCCCGATCACCCGATTGACAGCTCACCGGTCTCCTGCTGCTCTCGATCCCAGGTTTCGGCGGATGCAGTTCGACGTGGTGGGGGAGGGGAGGGCGAGAGCTTGGACGCCGTGGCTCCGAGGCATATCTTACCCTTGAGCACAGTCACCTGGAATTATAGGCGCCGCTGATCTCCCGTACCTCGGTTCACGAGCCCTCAGTTCATCCTCCGGGCATCCTCACATGCGTGACCCAGACCCTCCTGAATTCGGGTTGGCCATATTGGGTAGTACTTGCCTGAGCCGCCACCTGGCGGCTATCGAAGCCCTGCCGCGGTTGAAACTCGTAGCACACTGCAGCGGCGGGGAGAGAGAGGCGTCAGAGCTGCCCCGACTGGCTTCCACCCACGGCACCTATGATGAGGTACTGACCGATGCCGATGTACGAGGTGTAACAGTATGCACCTCACCTGTCGAGCGGCTCCACTGGATCCGGCGCTCCGCGGCAGCGGGCAAACATGTTTTTTCCGAGTCTCCCGTTGTCTCCACCTACAGACAGGGACGCGATCTGGCCGCCTACTGCCGCCGTATGGGAACTTCTCTCGCGGTAGCGGGTCCGCCGATCTACTCCGACCTCGCACGGGTAGTAGAGGATTGTCAGCGAAACGGAAAAATAGGGCGGCCGCTGCACTTCGAGCTCTCTAGACATATTCCAAAGGAATCCTTGGCAACCGAGAAAGAGGGCGTCTTGCTTCTTCAGGGAGTGTTTGCCATGGACCTGCTGAGAGCGCGCTTCGGACAGCTGGACTCCGTTTACGCGCGTACGAGGAGCATTGGCCTGAACCGTTCGGCAGAGGATATTGCCGTGGCTCAGCTCCGATTCCTGAATGGTGTGGAGGGCACGGTCCAGATCAACGGCCTCGGGTCCAGATCCGGGATATCATTCCACCTTTACGGGAGTGATGGTGCCGCGGAACTGGGTGAGGATCAACAACGTGCTGCGGGAGATGGATTGCGAGTCCAGTACGAGAGCTTCATGGCCGCGGCCGATGGCAGAGGGGAGCCCGAATTCGGGGGGAGAGAACTGGTGCAGGGCCTGTTCATGGTGGAGTGGCTCAATCAATCGGCCCGGAAAGACCGCGAGGTGTATCGGGGTGAGGTCGAACTCGGCTGACCAGAAGAAGCAGGTCAGCGCCCAGTTACTGGCGTACCTCCTCGCCGGGGTGCTGATAATCGTCGTGGTAGGATTGAACCTGTTCGATGGAGGCATGACGGTTATCCCCTACGAGCAGTTCCAGCGCCTGGTGGAGCACGGACTGGTCAAGAGAATCGCTGTTGCGGACGACCACCTGGAAATTCGGCTCGAGCGCGCGGTTCGCGTCGAGGGACTCAGAGAAAGACCGATGACAGAGTTCGTCCAGGTCGAGCTTGCGGGGTCGCCCACGGTTGAAGATGTGGAGGCGTGGCGTGAAGGGGGAGTCGACATCGGTGATTCCGGACCATCTTCCCAGCTCGGGAGATCGATTTTCCAGGGCCTCGTATCTGTGGGCTTGCTGGCCGGAGGTGTATGGTATCTGATCGCACAGGCCAGGGCTGACAGGAGGCGACCGGGGCCACGGCAGCGCCTGCGGGATGCGGAGGCGGAGTACCTGGCGGGGAGGATGACGCGAGAGGAGTACCAAGAAGAGGTGGCCCACATCTCTGCGGAGTTGTAGGGTCCTGCCATCCTCGCATTCACTCACTCACTCACTGTACATTTGCTGCCACCACTCTGGTCAGGATACCTCTGAAAATGACAACCACTATCCAACTCCTGTCTGAATCCGTCGTGCGGAAAATCGCTGCCGGCGAGGTGATCGAGCGCCCTGCCTCCGTGGTAAAGGAGCTTGCGGAGAACTCGATCGATGCTGGTGCAGAGACCGTGCATGTGGAGATAGCCGCGGGAGGTCGTCAGAGCATTCTCGTATCTGACGACGGCAAGGGAATGACCCGGGAGGATGCCGAGCTGTGCACGGAACGACACGCCACCAGCAAGATGCGCTCGCCAACCGACTTGTTCGACATAGGCACCCTGGGTTTCAGGGGGGAGGCGCTCGCCAGCATTGGGGCGGTATCGCGCCTGACCCTGGAAACACGCTGCGAAAATGACGCGGGGGGTACCAAGGTCAGCATCGAGGGCGGCATTCGGAGAGAGCTGTCCACCATCGCCCGAGACGTGGGCACGGCAGTCTGGGCGCGCAGCCTGTTCTTCAATACGCCTGCACGCAGGAAATTCCTCCGGCACATCGAGACGGAGTCGCGCTACATCACGCAGACCGTCTCCCAGCTGGCAGCGGGGAACCCCAAAGTCGCCTTCCGCCTGGCGCACGAGGACAGATCGGTCTTGGATTTGCGAGGCGGCGATCGCACCGAGAGAGCGGGGGAGCTTCTGGGTGCGGACCCCGATGATCTGCTCGAAGCTCAGTGGGACACCAGCGGGATTTCGGTTCAGGTAATTCTGTGCCCGCCGGCCCTGTGCAGGCGGACCAGGGGCAGGCAGTTTCTCATTGTAAAGGGCCGGCCCATCTTTTCCAAGTCTCTTTCCTCGGCGGTGTACACCGGATACGGTGGGCTCCTGCCGCACGGCTGCCACCCTTCCTATGTTTTGTGGCTGGAACTGGACCCCCGACAGGTGGACGTCAATGTTCACCCCACCAAGCGCGAAGTGCGATTCGCCAACGAGCGCGAGGTCTCCGGAGCCATTCAGCACGCCGTCGGGCAGGCCGTGGAGATGCCGGAGTTCACGCCTGGCGTCACACCCTTGCCGTGGCAGCCGGCGGCTAGTGGACATTCGATCGCGGCGGACTCGGGCGAGACCTTTCAGACGCTACCGACACAGAGCCCTTCAGTCGCCGGTGCCGGCCTGGAACAGCTCTCTCTTTCTATTCTGGCACCGTCGAGTCCGGCCGCTGTGCAGGTGGGTGAGAGAGGCAGCCCTGAGGATACGGATACACTGGGGCACATTCGAGCAGCACCTTTCCTCTGGCAGCTGCACAACAAGTACCTGGCGGTTGCAATTCCAGAGGGTATCGCGCTCATCGACCAGCATGTCGCCCACGAGCGTATCCGCTACGAAGAGGTGCTGAGCCATCTCGACGCAGAGAGTGCTGGGTCTCAGCAGCTTCTGATTCCGCTTAGCATAGACCTGACCCCGGTCGAGATGGACGTGTACAGAGAGGCAGAGGCTCTGCTTCAGAAAGTCGGGTTCTCCATCCGCGAGTTTGGTCCGGGTTCGGTCATCGTCGACGCTATTCCCGTAGAGCTCGGAAATTGGGCCGACGGCGAAATCCTTCGGCAGATAATCGGCGATTTCCAGGAGGATGTCGTGGTGGAGGCGACGCATAAGCCGAGGGATTCTCTTGCAGCTTCGATGGCCTGTCACTCCTCGATTCGCGCAGGGGAGCGACTGAGCCAGGAGGAGATGGTGACGCTGACCTCACGGCTGCTGGCGACCAAGGAGCCCTTCGTCTGTCCTCACGGCCGTCCTATCATGATCAAGATCGCCCTTGAGGAGATCGATAGGCTATTCGGCCGGACGTGAGAAAACCGCACAGATGAGATTATGCTATCTTGCATAGCACATAATGGATATTATGTAAAGTAGTGGTGGCTGACATGGCGATCGGCTGGCGTAATTTCCGAGTCGATCTGCTTCCAGGCTCCACAAATGCAGTCATGAAACTGGCACCTCTTCCCGACGTTAGGGATTTTCGACCCGAGAAACCGAGCTATTGGTGCGTGTAGGTTCGGGATCGAATGAGCAGTCGGCGATATCGCCAAAAATGTCCTTTTCGACAATACGCGTTCTCTGTAAACGCAACATCGGCAGCGGTTCGACTCTCTAACGAGGTCCAAGCAGGCCCAGCAGCATACCAAAATCCGTTGCGAGCGCCGATCGAGTGGGTCAGCAGAGGATTACTGAGGTTCTCGACCCAAATTCTGGGACCAAAGTTGGCAATTTCCGCATTCTTATACCCATTTTATACTATCGATAATAACCCTTATCGATAGTATACGGCATAGATCGTATAATCTCTATATAATATTGCTCTGCAAAAGGTTATCTTCTATGATGCAAGCTCTTATTGCATTTTGATACTAGCGAAAACGCCCAGAACTTACTTATTCGTAGAGTAATCGGGTTCATTGAATACTCACTGTTCACAATCCTTCGTGACAAACGGCATTCTCTCAGTTATATTTGATTTTTGAACCCATTCACATCCACCTCTTGCGGTCCACGGGCCCCAGCTAAATAAGCAGCGTATATGCAGGAAATCAGCGTAATCTCGTCCATCCCCAGTCCTATTGGGCCGGTAGTCGACGATCCGCTGGGGCAGTTTCTTGCGGGCCAACGGACGGAGCGCACCAGAAAAGCGTACTTATCGGACCTGCGGCAATTCTTCGGCTCCGGGGCGATCACGTTGGAAGACGTTCGGGGAGTTACATTTAGCGACATAGTAGAGTATCGCAACGGGCTGGCGGCGCTGGGGCGACGCAGGGCCACCATCAACCGGAAACTCTCCAGCCTGAAGGCTTTCTTCAAGATGATGACAGCCGCGGGCGTAGTCGATAAGAACCCCGCTGATACAACTCTTGTGAAGGGTTACCGCCTTGAGGATATCCTGGTGGGAAAAGCCATCCACAAGAAGTCCCTCCAGCGCATCTTCGACGAAGTGGCCGCAGTGGACGACGATCTGACACGCACGAGAGATCTCGCCATTTTCCATGTTATGCTTTTCTGCGGACTGAGGCGCTCAGAGGTGGCGAATATGGCCTGGAGTGACCTTGTCGAAGACGGCGCTTTCACAGTCTTGAGGCTTCCCAATACCAAGTCCGGCGTTCCGCAGGACGTCAAGATCCAGTCGGTCGTCGTCCACTTCCTGGAGCTTTACCGCGATACCCTTCTGAAAAACGGTTATCCGGCTCAGGACAGGATCTTCCTCAGCTTGTCTCGCAACGACTCCCACGGAAAGCCGTTAACGGACCAATCCATCAACCTCATTGTTCGGAAGTACTCCCTCAGCGCAGGGCTGGACCACAGAGTAACCGCCCATATGTTACGGCATACTTGCTGCACGCTGTCCATAGAAGGTGGTGCGAAGCCACAGCAGGTTCAGGCTCACCTGCGACACAAGGACTTGAAGACGACGATGCGCTATTATGAGAACCGCGAAAAGCTCACCGACAACGCTTCGGATTACATCCGGATTTCCTGATTTGGACTACGCTTCCTCGTTATTAACAGAATCCATCTTATACGACATATTAAACGCCTCAGATTCCCTCCGAACAGCCTAAAGCTCGCCAGTTACATTACTCCAGCTCTGATTCTCTCTTGCCATCCAAGGAGATACTGCCCGTTTGTATAGTTATTGACATAAGTACCCATATGCGGCATCGTGGACACCTTCGACATTATTTTGGGCGTTGTTTTATCATCTTAAGAAGGAAAGAGCACCAGGGGCTCCCTACAACAGAATGTTTCTTATAGGACAGGACATTGCAGGGGCAAATCGAAACGAGCTGTGTGGCGGGGAATCTCGGTGTGTGAAGCTGATTACCGATCGTCTATGGCACAAAGGAATCAGCAGACGATGTTGATGATCTTTCCGGGCACGACGATGAACCGTTTGATGCCCTCGGCGGAGGCCGGCAGGTGCCGCTTGACGTTTTCGAGTTCCAGCACCTGGCGCTGCAACTCATCCTCCTTCAGGTCAGGTGAGACCTCCATGCTGGCCCGGACTTTGCCGTTTATCTGAATAGGCAGAATCACGGTCTCCTCCTTCAGTAACCTCTCGTCGGCCACAGGCCACTGCTGCAGCGAGAGATCTCCATCGCCGAAACCGCAGATCCGCCACACTTCCTCCGCCAGGTGTGGCGCCAAAGGCACGAGCAGCCGCAGGAAGTCGCGGGCCACCTGAGATGGGAGTGAAGAGAGGCTGACGATCTCGTTGTTGAACTCGATCAGGGCGGCGATAGCGGTGTTGAAGCGCAATCCCTCCAGGTCGGCGGTGACCTTGGCGATGGTCCTGTGCAAGCTCTTCAGCAGCGCCGGGGTCGCTTCCCCCCCGATCTTGGCGGTGCCATCCTGGGCGATCAGATTCCGCCAGATCCGGCTCAGGAAGCGCCGCATGCCGCGAATCC
This sequence comes from Gemmatimonadota bacterium, assembly GCA_002725915.1. Classification (GTDB taxonomy): domain Bacteria; phylum Latescibacterota; class UBA2968; order UBA8231; family UBA8231. The sequence continues at coordinate 1,324 of PBRM01000169.1, read as the reverse complement.
CCTCCATGCTCCAGGGTGCGCTGGCCTCGAGGGGACCCATGTACATCTCGTACAGACGAAGGGTGTCTACGCCGTACTCCTCCCCCACTTCCTCGGGTGGAAGTCCGTTCTTGAAACGCTTACCCATCTTTCCGGCGAAGCGCTGCAGTTTCTCGCCCGTTTTCGCGTGGTAGGGATCTCCGTCCCGGGTCTCGACCTCACGGACATCGACGTAGGCGCCTCTGCCGTCGGTAAAGGCATCGGCTGTGATCATGCCCTGATTGAAGAGTCGTTTGAAGGGCTCCGGACAGGAAACGAGATCGAGATCGAAAAGGACTTTGTGCCAGAATCGGGAATAGAGGAGATGAAGAACGGCGTGCTCGGCCCCACCGATATACAGGTCGACGGGCATGAAGAACCGCTCCAGATCCGCACTGCAGAACTCGTCGTCATTGTGGGGGTCGATGAAGCGAAGGAAGTACCAGCAGGAACCAGCCCACTGCGGCATGACGTTCATCTCTCTGCGCAGTTGGTTGCCTTCCACCTCCAGGTTGAGCCACTCACCCGCCCGACTTAGCGGCGGCAGGACCGGCGATTCGGGGTCATCGGAGGTCTCTGGCTTGAAATCATCCATCTGTGGCAGGATCACCGGAGTCTCCGTAGGCACCACGTATCCGTCGGGATGAGTGGCCAGGGGAAATGGCTCTCCCCAGTACCATTGACGCGAAAACACCCAGTCGCGCAGCTTGTAGCTTACGGCGCCTCTTCCCTTCCCTGCTGCCGCGAGGGCCTTGGTTATATGAGCGATCGCCTCTACGGTAGTAGAGCCGTTGATGGCAAACGGGCTGTCGCCGGTGACGGGCGAGTTGACGGCCGTCCCCTCGCCAGTAAAGCAGTCGCCGTCAAATTCCTTGGGTGCCCGAACGACCTCAACAATCGCCAGCCCGTATTTGAGTGCGAACTCATGATCCCGCTCATCGTGGGCGGGCACGGACATGATGGCGCCGGTTCCGTATTCCATGCTGACGTAGTCGGCGACGAACACGGGAAGGATCTGCCCGTTTACCGGATTGCGCGCCCCCAATCCGGTGTAGATGCCGGTCTTTTCCCGTTCTTCCCGCTGTTGACGCGCACTCTTGCCCATCGCCGCGGCCGCGTACCCGGCAACCGCCTCGCGAATGCCCAGATCGGGGCCTCCCTCCCCCTTCCACGCTAGGGGAATCCCGCCAGGCCAGCGATCGGGAACGAGGAAGGAGTCGCCACCCTTCGTCACCAGGGGATGCTCGGGCGCGATGACCATGAAAGTTGCCCCGAAGAGGGTATCCGGCCTCGTGGTGAAAACGGT
>PBRM01000168.1 GCA_002725915.1 Gemmatimonadota bacterium | reverse complement strand
CTCCCGCTCCGCCTCCACCCCCGATTCGGTGATCCCCCGGCCTCTCGTTATGACGACCTGCCTGCCGCCAGCCACGTCGCCAAAGCTCTCCTCTTCGCCGCCGGGCCAGCGCACCGTAAGCTCCTCTGCGGCGGCTGCATCACCGAGTCCGAAGTGGAGACGCAGGTCGTCCTGGGACAGATATCCCGTACCCGAGCGGATCTCCCTCACCTGGAATCGGTTCCCCATCCGCACGCGGACACGCGCGCCTACGGCAAACCGGTTCAACCCCGTCGGGTCCAGCAGTTGCACGGTCAGGTGGCGACCTCGATTGCCGCCGTCATTGCGCAGCAGCGCCGGCGTGACGTCGATGTTGGCCACCAGTATGTCGATGTCGCCATCGTCGTCGAGGTCGCCGAAGGCCGCGCCCCGGCTCGACTTCCTCACCCTCAACCCCGTGCCCGACCGCTGGGACAGATCGACGAACCTGCCCGCCCCAAGATTTTCGAAAAGCTGATTCCGCTGGGCGTAGCGCGTGCCTACCCCCTCTCCCATTCCCACCTGGGGATAGACATGCCCGTTGGCGACAAAAAGATCGTCGTCGCCGTCGTTGTCGTAGTCGAGGAACCCCGCGCTCCAGCCCAGGACGCCCATGCTGGCGGCGCCGATGCCCGATCCGAAGCTCGACTCCGAGAAAGTGCCATCGCCTCGATTCCGGTACAGGGCGTTGTAGTCGTGGGAGAAATTGGTGACCAACAGATCGAGATCGCCGTCGCCGTCGCAGTCACTGCTGGCCACGCCCATTCCCGCCTGATTGCGTCCGTCCGCACTGTGCGCCACACCCGCTTCCACCGCTACATCGATCAACCGCTGCCGATGACCCTGACCGTGATTGCGGAGGAGCAAGTTCGGCTGCGAGTCGTTGGCCACGTATATATCGGGATCGCCGTCATCGTCAAAATCAACGGCCAGGACGCCGAGCCCGAAGTATGGTCCCGCCTCCCTTATTCCCCACGCCTCCCCCATCTCGGAGAACGAGAAACCCTCCTCCAGCCCGTCGTTGAGGTAGAGGACATCGGACGCCGGCGTCAGTCCGTCAGGGCCGCAGAACACCTCCAGTCCCCTCCAGGTGCAGGGACCGGGTGGAGGGTCCTCCTCCAGCCCTTCTGTATCCGTCAGATCGACGTACGACGCCACGTATAGATCCAGGTCGCCGTCGGCGTCGTAATCCGCGAACGCCGCTCCGGTGCTCCAGGCATCGCCGCTCACCCCCGATTCTTCCGCAACATCGGAGAAGGTGCCGTCGCCGTTGTTCCGTAGGAGGGCGTTGGAACCGAAATTCGTCAGGTACAAATCCAGCCAGCCATCACCGTCGTAGTCGACGGCGGAGCAACCCATCCCCCAGGCGTGAACATTCGCCCCCGTCGCCGCCGATACATCAGTGAACCGCCAATCGCCGTCGTTGCGGTAGACAAAGGCGCGCGGTTCCCTGCCTGGCGCGAACCCACTACGCCGCGAGCCGTTGGTCAGGAAGATGTCCTGATCGCCGTCGCCGTCGTAGTCGAAGAGGCAGGCACCCCCCGTGTTGGCTTCCAGGATGTGGTTCTTCTCCTCCCCTCCCACCACCAGCCTTCCGATGACCCCGGCAATCTCGGCCACATCCACATACACCGGTTCCGACAGCGATGGCCCCTCCTTCAGCTCCGAACAGCCGCAAGCTGAGGCAATCCAGAGAAGAGATAGGGACTGCGCGAGGGCGGGAGCGCGGCCACTCGGGCCTGCGCTACGGTGCGTGACGGGTCGCTTTTGGGGGAAGGAGAACTCGATGGCAGCAGGGCCAGTCAGCGGACACCCGTCTTGAAAACCCCCACCACCTGTGCCGCGTCAGCTGCCTCGATCAGACGCTGCCGTACAGCCTCATCCTGCAGCAACCTGGAGAGCGCTGCCAGCAACCCCATGTGCTGCTTCTGGTGTCTCGTGGGTGTCGCCAGGAGGGCGACGATGTGGACGGGCTCGCCATCTACGGAACTGAAGTCGATGCCATTTCCCGAGATGCCCACGGCCAGAATCTGCCGGCGAATCGAGTCCACATGGGCGTGGGGCAAAGCAATGCCTTTGCCTATTCCAGTAGAGCTCTCTTTCTCGCGGCGGATCAGATCGGAGAGAAACTGCTTGTGGTCGCCGATGGCATCGTCGTCTTCCAGAACCGCGCTCAGTTCCCGAATAGCATCGAACCTCCTCGTCGCCTTGAGTCGGACGAGGACGTTCTCTTCACTCAGAATTCGGTCCCACCTATCCATGGGATCTCGTGTGGAGTGGGCGCGATTTCTCTCTCATTCAGGACTTACCCTCGCCGGAACTGAGTCCGAGAAATGCGCAAAGTACAGTTTCGGAGAACGAAAGTCAAGGATTATTACTTTGCCCTTTTGTTCAGCTTATTTGCGGTAATGTCTTCCCTGCCTCCTCTTGATAGCCGCTGCTAATCGCTCTGTCCCAGGCATCGTTGGATCGAGCGCGACAGCCGCTTTCAGGTGCTCTTTAGCCTTCTCGAATTTATTGTTTTTATAGAACTTAAGGGCTATGTTGTAGCGCGTGCTTCGAGAGTCGAAAGCGAGGGCGGCAGCGCTGTCGAAGGCGGCTTCCGCGGCTGCGGTGCTCCCCTGGAAATTCAGCTGTTCACCCCTCATGAACCAGTAATTGGCCTGAATCTTGCGCACCCATGGATCCCTGAACAGGTCGCGCTCGAGGGCGGCGCTCAGATCGATGGAAGCGGCCGCCACGGCGCCTCGCCGGCTCCTCCCCGCCTTCTCCCCCCCATCACCAGCGTCATCGCTTCCTGGATCCGCCGCCGCACCCCCTTCTCTCCGCTCCTGCACCGGCTCGACCCGGTAGCAAAGACCAGCGGGTACGAAGCGGAATCCTCGCGTCGGCATCTCCCGTGCGATGAGGTAGTAGACCGGTCTGGCGCCCGCGTCAGTCGCGGTGCCGTCACCCTCCTCCCCCGATTCTATCAGCTCGCGTTCCCGCTGCCAGCGCACCCTCGCCTCGTTGCCCGGCGACCGCGAACGCTCGTCCCGGCTCAGGAGATCGGTGCCCCGCCCCATACGGTTGTAGAGCAGGACATCGGGGCGCATTCCCTCCACTCTCCACAGATAGTCCAGCACGTAGCTGGCGGTGTCCCCTTCGGTGATCAGGATGGCCCGTGGGGGAAGTCCCGCCAGGATGTCGCTACCGTAGGTGTGGGCGATTCGGTTGCCACTGCGATCGGCAGTCGCTGCGTTTCCCGTCAGTACTACCAGAGCGGCGAGAAGTCCCACCAGTCTCGGCGCGTTCTCGCTGGCAACCGCGGCCGTCAGCCTGCGCGCCAGCGAATCCAATCCGAACCCGAGAAAAATCGCCGCCCCCAGAAACGCGGGCAGGAAGAACACGCCGAGGCCGTTGGGATCTCGGTGGTAGCTGGTGGCGAGGAAGAGATTGAGTGCCACTCCCGAGCCGACGACGACGGCGGCGAATCGGTCGGTGCGGGCCGCGACCCAGATTCCCCAGGCCACGACCGGAATCAGAAGTGGACTGAACTCTGTCGAAAACTGCTGCCACAGTCGCTGCGCGTTGAGGAGGATTCCCTCCAAGGGGAGGGAGAAGAAGGCGCTGCGATAGAGGGCGCCGTTGACGTGGTCCCACAGCTGGCGGGGGGTGTCCAGGTCACCCCAGTGGAAACCGGAGCCGCGACCGTTGCGAAGCGGCAGATAGAGAATCAGACTGTACCCGAGAGCCGCGGCGGTCATCAGCTTCGGCAGCCGCCTTGCCAGAGTTCCTGCCCTCAGTCCTCCGTGCGAGTACCAGCGCCAGGCCAGCACGCCGACAAGTCCGGGAAGGATCAGCAGGTGGTTGAGATGAGTCGTCACTCCCAGACCCGCCACATACGCCGTCAGCACCAACCAGCGCTCGTCTCTCCCCCCCGCCCTGTCGGCCGCTCCCAGGCCCAGGCACATCACTCCCGCCGCCGCCAAGGTGCTGAGGCCGTAGACCTCGGCGACGACGACCTGGCTCCAGAAGGTGCTGGAGAAGGCGAAGGCCAGCGCCGCCCCCATCGAGATCCAGGCGAGGCAGCCCCGCTGGACCAGCAGCGCCGCCACCGCACCGACCGCCAGGGCACCGGTGAAGGCCGAGGCCGCGTTGACTTCGAGCGCCGGGCTGGAGAGGGGGAGGAGGACGGCGATCAACCGTCCCAGCAGACAGAACAGCGGGTATCCCGTGGGATGGGGAGTTCCGAGCAGATAAGTCGCCCCGATGAGCTCTCCCGAACCCTCCACGTACACCGTGGGGCAGAGCGTCTGAAGGTAGACGACCAGGCTGAGAGCCGCTGCCGCCGGGGCCGGCCAGAAGCGCTTGAGGGGCGCGGCTTCCATGGGCATCAGCCGAGTCCCCAGGCGGACAGAACGCGGCAACGGTCGAGCATCTCGGACCAATAGGGCAAATTCCGCTGCATGGAGTGGAGGAGGAAAATGAGGATGATCTGGACGGTCCAGCCCTTTGGTGACATCCGACCAGCGTCTTTTCTTTCGGGTCCTTGTTCCTGCTTCCAGATGCGGCGATTTCCGCCCACCCAGGCCAGAACTACCAGCGCGAGCAGTGAGGCCAGGCTGATCCCCCCTCCCAGTCGAAAACTCAGTGGCTTGTACTCGAACAGCGCCGTTCGCGCGCCCGCCGGAATGCGGATGGCCCTGAAGACGTGGTTGGCGAGTAAAACCGGAGTGGCGACGCCGTCCACTTGCGCCCGCCAGCCGGGATAGTGACTGTCGCTCAGAACCAGAAATCCGGCCTCGCCGATATTATGCAGCGCGATCTCGACGCGCTCGGGCCGGTACCGGGAGATACGTGCGGCGGCAGCGGCGCTCACGGCGGTAGCTCCCTCCAGGGTACTGCGGGCTCCCTCCAGCGGCGGTGGCGTCTCCGCTAGCAGGACCTCGCCGCGGGGCTTGAAGCGATCGCTTAGCAGGTACCTGACACGCTCCCGCGGCCCCTCGATTACCGAGAACTCATCCCCCACCACGTAGCAACGCGGCAGCGCGCTGTTGTTGTGGTATACGCGGACCTCTCCGGAATAGACCTCCTCCAGATCCGGAAAGCCCAGAGGACGGTGACTGACCACGTAGGAGACGTTGGCCAGGGAGAGCAGGCGTGGGTACCCACCCATGAATTCCCAGTGACGACGCAGGTGAAGCGGGCTCCACCCCGGCAGCGTGTTGGCCAGGCCGTAGGCAGAGGCGGTGTACATCCTCAGCGTCTCCGGGTAGCGGCGGTAGGATGTCGGGTCGAGGCTCCAGCCGCTGTGCCAGTCGTACGGTGCGTTGCGCTCTGAAATCAGGCTGGCGCAGCGAAAGCGTCCCGTCATCGGCAGGGGGTCGGACGCATCCGAGCCGCCGGAATCCAAGGCGGATCCCGGCTCCGCCCGGCTGGTGGCATCCCGCTGTATGAAGGCGGCTGAGTCCGGTGTTCTCAAGTACACCTCGGGATCGATCACGCTGTTGAAGTTCCAGCCGAAGCTCCCCAGGTCCACGGCGATCGCCGCTGGCGCGAGCCAGGTTACGACCACCCTCCACCATCTGCGTCGGCTCCATTGCCGACCCGTGACCACGACGATGCCGATGCCCAGCATCAGCGCACAGCGAAGTCCGTCGGAGATCAGATCGCTGCGGTATTGACCGAGTCGCCATCCCTCCCCGGTCAGAGCGGGCGATTCCGGGCCAGAAGTCAGAATATCGGCGTTCAACCAGATCGCCCCAGCCGCCACCGCGGTCAGCAGCAGCCACAGCGGGGCGTAGGTCTTACCGGGGCTCGCATCGACTCGCTTCACCAGGAAGTCCAGGCCCAACCCGGCCAGGGCTGCGCCTCCAAAGGCCCACCACAGGAGAAAACGCGTCGGGATGCGGAAGAAGCTCAGACCCGGAATCCCGTACAGCGATTCGAAGAGGACGGTGTGCCGTCCGAGAGCAAGGAGGAAGGAGAGGCCGATCAGGACGGTGAAGAAGGTGGTTGGTCCGTCGCCGCGCTCCCTGGCCGCGATCAGGCAGAGGACCAGGGGCAGGACGCCCATGTACGGGCACAGCTGGATGAAGAAGCCCGCCTCCTCACCCCAATACGACCCGGTAGCCGAATTGCCGAAGAAGGAGGGCAGCAGCAACGTGATCAGGCGCTCGGGCGGCAGCGACATGTTGACGAATTGTGCGAGGCCGACGCCCTCACTCCTGCCCGAAAGCTGCACCAGCTCGGCCGTGGGCAACAGCTGCACGGCCGCGACTCCAGCTCCGAGCACGGGCACGCCAAACAGGACCACTGCCGCGAAGGCGCGTTTTCCGGGGCGGGTGAGGTTTCGATGGAGCCCGTACAGAACCGCCGCTCCCACCGAGTACACCGCTGCCTGCGGGTGCCCGGCGAGGAACTGCAAACCGACAACGCCGGCAGCGAGCCAGACGTATATCCAGCGGTTGCGTTTGCACGCCAGCTCCAGGAGAAGAAAGAGGATCGGCATCCAGGCGCAGACGTCGACGTAGTTGGGCGACATGGCGCGGACCACGAGGTAGCCGCTAAGGCCGTAGGTCAACCCGCCAGCCAGGGCCGGACTTCGAGCGCAGCACAGCTGCCGCAGGAAGGCGTACATCCCCACCGAACCAAGCCACAGGTGAAAGGCGATGTTGTAGCTCAGCGCCGCGTAGGTGGGTAGCAAGAGCGAGGTGATGAGGTTAAACGGGTACAGCACTCCCGACTGGCCCTCGGCAAACAGAGGGAAACCGCAGTTTATTCCGGGATGCCAGAGCGGGAAAGACCACTCCTTCAGGGCGGTGGAGATAAAGTGGCGGAAGGGGTAGTTCTGGACCATCACGTCCTGTACGAAGAACGCCCCGCGCAACAGCAACGCCTCCCAGAACATGGCGCCAATTGCCACGGCCATGACCAGGAATACAGCGAGCTCCGGCAGCGCTCTGCGCGTCACCTCTTCCCCGCTCCTGCTCCACCCACGTCCTCGGCTCCGGGCGCGACTAGAAATCCAGCCCGCAGGAACTCGCCGATTTTCTCCGCCGCCAGAGCGTGTCCGGCGACATTCCAGTGGCTGTCCCGGAAATAGAGCGTCCGCCCCTTCAGCGCTTCCCTCCTGAAGGGCTCGTACAAATCGAGCAGAGGTATCTTCTCCCGCGAGGCGATCTGGGCCAGATATCGATTCGGCTTGGTCAGATCGAAATCGCCGGTCAGCTCGTGGAGATCGCGTTTCATCCGCCAGTTCTCCTCCTCGATCTGAACGATCGCGGGGACGTAGACAAGCAACAGCTGCGCACCCGAGGACCGCACCGCGTCTCGAAGGGCGGCGATCACCCTCGCGGTGAGCACCCACAGCTCGCCGTAGCGACCCCCGGGATCCGATCCGTACAGGGCGCCGTAGAAATCACCTTGCCGGCTCGGCGGCAGGCGTGCAGGCGCAGGCGCTAGAGTCTTGCCAAGGAGGACGTAGAGATGCCAGTGTCGGTTCAGATAGGACTCGATCCGCGTCGACCAGCTCGTTTCCTGGTCGTCTTTCATCCGGTCCCAGAACCGCGTGCGCCTGACCGGTACGCCGCTCAGCTCGAGATCACCATCCTCTGCGATCCTGAACCTCGGCTTGAAACCGCGCTCTGATCCGATCCCCCTGGACAGGGCGTTGTTCCACAGATCGTTGACATAAAAGAACGCGATGACGCGATCTGGCTGGTAGTGCCTCCCCTGCTTGTCGAACAGCAAGAGGGCCTGATCTGTTCCGTAACCGGCGACGCCGAAATTGATCACCTCCGCCGTCCCGGAGGGCACAGAGCGTGAGTCCGCCCGCAACCGTCGCTCCATCACCTTGGCAACCGTGTCCTCGTGGCGGATCCCCCACCCCTCGACAAAGGAATCCCCAAACAGCAGGATCCGCTGTGCACCGACCGGCTTCTGCCGCGGGTAGTCGAAATCCCGCAGTCCGTCCCGATTGATGCTGATCTCGATGTCGAACTCCGGTGACAGCAGGCGACCTGAAGCCGCCGGAACGTGACTCCACCCGAGGTGGGCATCGAATTGCCAGACGTCGGGCCGCCGGTGAAGCTGGGGGTGAAGCCAGCCGAGGAGAGCCTCGCCCAGCGACAGCCCCACCAACACCCCCACCACGACGAGACCAGCGACTTGCCGAGGGCGCGCGCGCTCAGCGGGACGGTGTTTCCGGGGCCGATCTCCCTCCACCTGCCTCCCCCTCTCTCTCCGCTGTGCAAAGCCGGGACAGCGGTCAAACTAGCTCGCTGCCCAGCCGTTGTCAACGCTGGTCTCTTTTGCCGGCGGCATGACGTATGTCTATATTTGAAAAGATGTTACCGCAGTGTTTCAGCCTTCGCCTCAGGCCTCTCGCCCGCTCGTGGCCACCCGCGCCCGACCGCGCTTGCCGATCGAGTCCGCCTGAACCGTCTGTCCGCCGAGCCCCCGGGCCAATTCGACCACTCTCCGACCGAATCGAACCCGGTTCCATTCGGCCCCTCCATGGATAGAGTACTGGTTACTGGCGGCGCCGGCTTCATAGGCTCCCACACCGTCGATCTGCTGGTGAAGAAGGGCTACCAGGTGCGCATCCTCGACAGCTTACAGGAGCGCGTCCATCCCCGCGGATGGCCTTCGTACTTACCCGAATCCGTGGAGCGCGTCCAAGGTGACGTCTGTGATCGACGCACGCTGGCCAGCGCCCTGGAGGGTGTGAGCTGCGTCCTCCACCTGGCCGCGTATCAGGATTACATGCCCGACTTCAGCACCTTCTACCGTGTCAATACCGTAAGCACCGCCCTCCTTTTCGAGCTCATCGTCGAAGGCCCCTTGCCGATCGAGAAAGTCGTCCTCGCCTCCTCTCAGGCGGTTTATGGCGAGGGCAAATACCTCTGTCCGGCATGCGGACTGGTGTACCCGCCCTTTCGATCAGAGGAAAAGCTGTCAGGAGGCGACTGGGAGGTGCGCTGCCCCCACTGCTCCGGCGCGGTCGAGCCCCAGCCCATCGACGAGTCCACGGTCAGCCCCCACACAGCGTACGGCATATCCAAATACGCCCTGGAGCTTACCGCCCTGAACCTGGGGAGAAAGTACGGCATCGCCGCCGTCAATATGCGCTACTCCATCGTTCAGGGACCGAGGAACTCCTTCTACAACGCCTACTCCGGAATCGCCCGCCGTTTCACCCTGCGACTGCTCGCGGAAAAGCCTCCGGTCTGCTACGAGGACGGTCAGCAGATACGGGACTACGTCCACGTCCACGACGTGGCCCGCGCCAACCTCCTGGTCCTCGAGGACCCCCGAGCCGACTACCGCTCGTTCAACGTGGGCGGGCCGACGTCGACTCGCGTGTTGGAATTCGCCAGACTCCTGTCTCGCATCTGCGGTGTGGAGATCGAGCCGATGATTTCGGGGGAGTACCGATTCGGTGACACGCGGCACACGTTCTCTTCCTCGGACTCCCTGGCAAAGCTGGGGTGGCGTCCCGAAATCGGGCTGGAGACGATTCTGACCGACTACGTGGATTGGGTGCGCGCCCAGGGGACGGCCGGGATCAGGGATTTCTATGCCGACAGCGAGCGCAGGATGAAGTCCATGGGCATCGTCCGCGCTTCCTCCTCGAGCGCGGGAGGTGAGTCCACGTGAAAGCGATGATCCTGGCAGCTGGGAAGGGAAAGCGACTCCGGCCGCTCACCGACTCGATCCCCAAGACCATGGTGCCCATCGGAGACAAGCCGCTGCTCGAGCACGTGGTGCGACTGCTCTCCAGCCACGGCTTCGCGGAGCTGGTCATCAACCTCCACCACCTTCCCGAGGTGATCCGCGACCACTTTGGCGACGGCAGCCGCTGGGGCGTTGACATCCGCTACTCCTGCGAGGAGGAGCTGCTGGGCACGGCCGGAGCTGTGCGCCAGATGAGTTCCTTCTTCGACGAGCCCTTCCTCATTTACTACGGCGACAATCTCTGCAACGCCGACCTCGGAGAGCTCTGGCGTGACCACTCCTCCCGCCGGCCGGATGTCACCATGGGACTCTTGTGGATGGACGAGCCCACCAACCGCGGCATCGTCCGCCTGGACAAGGACTGCCGCGTCACCCGAATCGTGGAGAAACCGAAGCCGGAGCAGGTGTTCGACGATTATCTCGTCAACGGCGGCATCTACGTCGTCGACCCCTCTGTTGTCGAGCTGATCCCGGCGTCTGGCCCCTATGATTTCAGCCGCCACCTGTTCCCGGAGCTTATTGCGGCGGGGCGCTGCCTGCATGGACACAGGCTTAAGGGGCAGTTACTATCTACCGACACGCCGGCGCGCTACGAGGACACCTGCAGACAGGTGGCGGCCGGCACTTTCAACTTACCTTGAATGGCTGGCCCTTCCCCCCCAGGCCTCTCCCCCTCGCTGTGATTGACGATCTCGTAAGCAGTGTGCGCCGAAGCAGTGTGCGCCAGGCCCCGTTCAGGAGATGATTACGACGCGAGCGCCTCTGCGCATCCCCCTCGGCGGTGGCGGCACCGACCTGCCGTCTTACTACGAGAACTACGGCGGATTCATCCTCAGTGCCGGGATCGACAAGTTCGTATACATTCAACTCAATGCCCTGAAAGTGGAGAACTTCATCCGCGTCAAATACGCTCGCACAGAGCGCGTGGATCTACCCGAGGACATCCAGCATCCCCTGCTGCGCGAGTCACTGCTCCACGCCGATATCGCTGGCGGCCTCGAGATAGGCGCCATGTCAGATGTGCCCGGCCGCACCGGCATGGGATCTTCGGGATCCTTCACGGTGGCGCTGCTGGCCGCCCTGCAAGAGCACAAGCGAGAGCAGCTGTCTCGGCACGAGCTGGCCGAGCAGGCCTACCATGTAGAAGGTGTCCGTGCCGGCCAGCCCGTCGGCAAACACGATCATTATCTGGCTGCATTTGGCGGCCTCACCTGCCTCGACATCGCCAGCGACGGCACCGTCACCGTATCCGCCCTGGAAGTTTCCCTCCACGTGTTAGAGGAGCTCAGGAACAGTGTCCTCCTGTTTTTCACCGGTATCGAGCGAGAGAGTTTCGACATACTTTCTCAACAGGAGAGCGACACTCGGCGAGGCCAGGCCCAGGTGGTGGATAGTCTGCACGAGGTGAAGCGCCTCGGATACGAGATCAAGTCCGCCCTTGAGCAGGGAGAGCTCGAGCGCTTCGGCAGCCTGTTGCACGAGCACTGGACCGCGAAGAAGCGACGCTCCGACGGCGTGACCAGGCCTGATATAGATGCTTGGTACGAAGCCGGCCGGCAGTCGGGTGCTCTCGGCGGCAAAGTCATGGGCGCCGGCGGCGGTGGCTTCCTCATGTTCTTCTGTCCGGCCGAGCACCGGGAAAAGCTGCGGCGGCGCATGGCCGCGGAGGGACTGCGGGAAATGAACTTCCAGTTCGACATGGCAGGTGTCAAGCTCCTCATGAATGTGTGAACAGGGCTCCGAGAGAGAGCTGAGATGGTGAATAACGAGACCTACATTCGGCAATACCTCGATGACATGGGGGATGTCCTGCGAAGACTCCCCCGCGAGCCTCTGTCGCACGCCGTCGATCTTCTCTTCCAGGCGTGGCGAGATTCCCGCACCGTGTTCATCGCCGGCAACGGCGGCTCCGCCTCGACCGCCAGTCACTTTGCCTGCGATCTGACCAAGTGGACGGCGATCCCTGGGAAGAAGCGCTTCAAGGTAATCGCCCTCACCGACAATATGCCCTTGTACAGCGCGCTCGTAAACGACGAAGGGCCGGCCTCGGTGTACGCCGAGCAGCTCGAGCCGTTCGCGGCCGCGGGGGATGTCCTTATCCTCATCAGCGTTCACGGCGGCGCCGGAGCGGGTAACGCCGGCGCCTGGTCTCAGAACCTTCTCAGGGCCCTGCAATTGGCCGCCAGTCGCTCCGTTCAGACTATCGGTTTGAGCGGCTTCGACGGCGGCGCTCTGAAGCAGATGGCCGATATCTGCATCGTCGTGCCCATCGACTCCACCCCCCATGTGGAGTCCTGCCACGTCGCCATCGAGCACCTTATCTGCGACCGTCTCCGTCAAAGAATCTCCGAGGAAGGAGAGTGAACCCGTGGAACTCTTCATCGATAGCGCCGATGTCGACGAAGTGCGCCGTGCTGCAGCGCTCGGCGTCGTCTCGGGTGTGACCACCAATCCCAAACTCGCCGCAGCCGCGGAAGCGGGGAGCTTCCGGGAACGCGTGGGCGATATCCTGGCGTGCTGCCGCGGCCCCGTGAGCGTGGAGGTGTTGAGCGAGAGCGCTGACGAGATGCTCGCCGAAGCTGCCGAGTACGCCTCATGGGACGCTCGCGTCGTGGTAAAAGTACCCATGTCACTGGAGAGCCTCGAAGTCATCCACAAATTGGAGCGGGAGCGAGATATTCGCGTCAATGTCACCTGCATGATGGCATCGGACCAGGCCGCTCTCGCGATGATGGCGGGCGCATCCTACGCCAGTCTCTTCGTCGGCCGCATCGCCGACATGGGCTACGACGCCGACGCCGTGATCGGCGAGACCGCGGAGTTCATCGAGCGCGGACAATTCCAGTGCCGCATCATCGCCGGGAGCATGCGGCAGACAGCCGATATCCGGCGATCTTTCCTCGCCGGCGCCCACATCGTCACCACCTCGTTTGAACTGCTGGCCCAGATGGCTCACCATCCGCGCACGATGGAGACCATAGCTGAATTCAAGAGTGCCTGGGATGAGGCCAGAAAGCGGGGAGAGCTGAGCTGAGAGGAGAAGCAAGGGAGGGGCTACTTTCAAGCAATTGCAGCACGCGGATTTGCTACCTACCTTTTCCTTTCCTTATTCCGCTCATACCGTATGGACTGCAGACTATCAGACTACACCATGGCCCTCGAAGTCATCGACGTATCAGAGAAGCACAGGCATCTCCTCGACAGACTCAGCGAGCTGATTCCCGATCTCGACGGCGGCAGCCCCGAGAGCCTGCAGCGGATTTTCGGTTTGGGCCTCATCGCTCTCACCATGCAGATCACCACCAAGGCGCGAGCCGAGGAGAAGGCGGACCTGGTCGAAGAGTTGGGTGGCCTGGCCCGCGAGGTGGTGGACGCCGAAGACTGGTCCCGCTAGGTCTCACCCTCCCGCCCACTGAGTGTCAATACGGACAACCTTACGGATAACCTTCGCATGTCAATACGGGCACTTTTCGACCTGGAAGGCCGCACGGCCCTGGTGACGGGGGGCAGCAAGGGCCTTGGCGAGGCTATGGCTGAGGCCCTCGCGGGAGCGGGGGCGGCCGTGGCCATAACCAGCCGGCACCTGGACGAGTGCCGACAGGTGGCCGCCAGCATCCAGGAACGGACCGGCAGCCGCGTCTTCGCGGTGCAGGCTGACGCTTCGGATCGTGCCGACGTCGAGTCGTCGGTAGAATCCGCCCGGACCGAATTGGGGCCCATTGATATTCTCGTCAACAACGCCGGCATCAACATCCGCAGCGCCTTTGCCGAGATCACCGACGACGAGTGGCAACAGGTCTTGTCTACGAACCTTACCGGCCCCTTCCTCTACTGCCGTTCTCTGGGGCCCGATATGGTGACTCGCGGATATGGCCGTATCATCAACATCGGCTCCACGCTGTCCAGCATCTCTATCCCCCACAGAGCGCCCTACGCCTCCAGCAAGGGGGGCGTCGTACTGCTCACCCGTACTCTCGCTTTGGAGTGGGCGAGCTGCGGCGTCACCGTCAACGCCATATGTCCGGGGCCGTTCGCCACGCCGATAAACCAGGTCCTGCTCGACGACCCCGAGGCCGAAAGCGCCATGCTGAGGAAAGTCCCCATGGGCCGATGGGGCGACCCCGTGGAACTCGCCACCGCTGTCCTCTACTTCGCCTCGGCGGCCTCCAGTTTC
Source organism: Gemmatimonadota bacterium (assembly GCA_002725915.1). Taxonomy (GTDB): domain Bacteria; phylum Latescibacterota; class UBA2968; order UBA8231; family UBA8231. Next base: position 1,198 of record PBRM01000168.1, on the reverse strand, counting down.
ACTACTGGATCTACCCTCTACGTCGACGGGGGTTACACCTCGCTATAACCTCGCGGCACGCGGATGGACCCCTCTTTTCGGGCGCGCTCGGGTGAGGGCTTTACATGGCCCAGACCATTGGACATATTTCCGTCGCCAGAGCATTCGATCCTCAATCAACCGCACGACACCGACAACCGCTACTTGGGAGCTAGACAACCGTGGTACCTCCGGAACTCATCGCCAGCGATCTCCAGACGCCCTATGGCGTGGCCTTCGACACCGACGATCGACTCTTCGTGTCCGAGCGCAAAGCGGGCTCGATCAGGAGGATCGGGGATGACGGCAAGCCCCACGCCTTTGCCAGCACCGGTGGCCGGCCCATGGGCATCGCCTTCGACGACTCCGAAGATCTCTTCGTGGCGGAAAGCGGACGCCACCAGTTGCTTCTCATCTCGGAGGAGGAGTCGGCGCTGGACACTTCTCTCGAAGTATTCGCCAGTCAGTGCCACGGACGTCGCCTCGTAGGACCGAGAGACCTTTATTTTTCTCCTTACGGCAGCGTGCTGTTCTGCGATTCGGGAGCCAGTTCCGAGGCGGGTGCCGTGTACAGTGCCGACCTCGATGGCGAGGTAACCGAGCTGGGCAAGTCGTTGGCCGATCCGTGTGGGCTCGTGCTCTCAATGGACGCTCTGACCCTCTACGTTTCCGAATCCGGAAAGAACAGGATCGTCGCCTTCGATCTCGACGACGAGGGACTTATCGTCGACCAGCGGGTCTTCCTCGAACTGGAGGGTGGTGACGGCGTCGGGCCTGTTCTCTTCGATTCCCTGGGACAGCTCTACATCTCGCGGAGCGGAGTCGGAATCACCATCGTCGATCCCGATGGTCAACTGGTGGAAAACATCCAGCTCCCGGGCGGCCAGCCCCGCGGTATGGCCTTCGGCGGCCTGAACTACGACCAGCTCTTCGTCGCCGAAGAGAGCGCGGGAGTCGTTTACCGGCTTCAGCTCGATCAACCCGGCCAGAGACCGTTCGCCGGCCCGCGATCGATCTGACCCAGCCCTAACCCAGCTCATCCCACTTCCCTTTCGCCTCGGTGCTGGCAGGCGGCGCCAGGACGATCAGATTCTCATATAGGGAATTCTTGCCGTGATCATTCCTATTTTGGAAAAATATGCCATTTAAACTTGTTTTCAATCAACTTACAGATCATATT
>PBRM01000167.1 GCA_002725915.1 Gemmatimonadota bacterium | reverse complement strand
GTGCCGGTAGCGACCAGCCTGCAATTCACCGGGACGCGCGAGGTGGTGGAGATGGCGCGTTTCTCACATGAAGTGGGCGCTGCTCTGGGGCAGCTCTCCGCTCCCTACTACTACGAACCGCCCGCCGGAGATATCTTCGGCCTTTTCGAGGCCGTGTCGACAGAGAGCGATCTGCCTATCATGATCTACAACAACTGGTGGAATACGCTCAATATGAATGTGGACATGGTAGAGAGCCTGGCCGAGCTGCCCAATGTCGTCGTCCTCAAGTGGTCGGCCCCCGCCTCCCACCAGTTCACGACAGGGCTGCACCATCTAGCGGACCGACTGGCGATTTTCGACAACGACGGTCAGCACGTCTGGTCGCATATGCTGGGAGCGGTGGGTTTCATCACCCACATATCCAACTTCTGGCCGGAGTATCCGCTCGAGATCTGGAATCTTCTGGAGCGGGAGAACTATCGACAGGCCATTCAGAAACTGGCCGGCTTCAAGTGGGCCTGGCGCAAATGGGTGGTAAAGGCCTGCCAGGAAACCGAGGGTGAGGGACCTTTTATCAAGGCGGCCATGGAGGAGGTGGGGCTGCCCGCGGGTCCGCCGCGGCCGCCTGCACGTCCGCTGTCTGCCGCCCTGCGCGAGGAGTTTGGCCAACTGTTGGCCGCTGCGCGCGAGACCGCGGCTGTAGGTGAGTGAGGAGGATTGCCGCCATATCCACCGTGATCTGGAAGGACAAGGCCTCGCACGCGCAGGCCATCGCCGGTAAGCACCTCTTCGGATTCAATCTGGCACCGCGACGGCGTCGAGACCGCCATCTTCCGGCTCCCAGAGGGCGCCGGTGATTTCTGCGTAGCCGTCGACGTCGAGGATCGGAGCGACTCCCTGGCGACCATGATGTGGCGCGGGGTCCTGGCCACACCGGCACACCTGCATAGACCGCGATGGTGGTCCGTCATTCCTTTGTTGGGGCCCCTAACTAACACCCAGGTCGCCGTTGCCGTGATCCCCCATCTGTAGCGCTCGGTGATCCGCCTGAATGCGCGGGACCGTCTGGTGAACGCGCGGAGTTTGTACGAGAGAGCCGGAATCGAGCTGCGTCTTACCGGGGCAGGTCTGCGCACAGGCCGCGCGCCGCCGCGGTGACGACGGCCTGCATTCCCCGGCACTCGGTTTCGTTGTGCTGCAGCAGCTTTGTCCACTGACCTTTCACCGTGCCCGTGAGCTGCTCGAAGCAACCCTTGCGGGCGATCATGGTGCGCACGGCGCGCAGGCGCTTGGCCGACTTGCCGTATCCCAGGTGCGGGGGACGCGGGAAATCCGCCAGCGGCAGCAGATCGGTGAGCCGCCAGTCGCGCGCCGGCGCCTGGTCCGGGTGACAGCGGGCCATCCAGTCCGCGGCGATGGTGCGCCTTTCGCGGAATACGACCGAGAGATCATTGCCTGAGTGAGTGGCGAAAGCGGTCAGTACGCTGTCCGACCAGCCGATGAGCAGACGGTCGTCGCTGCGACAACGCGCTGCCAGCATTTCGGCGAGTTTGGCGATTTCGAGGAACGGCAGGCCCTTCTCTGCCGCGGCGGGTTTGAGCACCGGATCGCAGACGAACGGCTCGAAGTCGCCATCGACGAGGACGCCGACGAGCGCCGGCTCCTCGGGCCCCCCTTCAATAGATAGATACACAGCACTCTGCGCCCGGTCTCGATGGATTTCGGTATCGGATTGGCAGGGCTTCACGGGACGGCCAGGTTCAAAACGTCAGCGTGTACCGGAAGCAGCTGGTCGTCCAGATGTCTTCGCCGTCATCTTTTTCGCCGATGCGGACCGGATACATCTCCATCTCGCCTGTTTCCCGGTTCTCCAGGAGCGAGAAGCTTGACCGCCGCCGCACCGTGCCGCTCCAGTCGCTCGAGCGCACGAAGGTCCGCACCTCCTCCCGCCTCAGGCCTTCGCCGATGTAGGAGATGCTGGCGGTGGGAGTGACGCGCTTTTCGGGGGAGGGGATGTAGGCTTCCTCCTTCACTGCGCAGATCGCGGGCAAGCTATGCTCCTGGCAAGTTATGGTTGATCAGCCGCATCATGGCCTGACAAGTGGTGGCCACGGGCCCATTGATCTGTAACCTTATACCGATAACCCAAGCGCCGCCCGTCGCGCGATCTAACTCGCTGTCGCTTTCAGGGGGTGACGGAGAAGGTTGTAGCGTTCCCGAGCCTGGTTGTGGCCTCCCTCTTCACCGGCGTTGTAGACCAGGTAGGCGTTGTATTCGCCGAGGGTTGCCCCGGGCTGGATGGTGTGGGCACCGCCGTCGGCGTGGAAGGCCCACCGGACCCAGATCCTGTTGTCGTGTATGGTGCCCAGGCCTCGGTCCTTGGGGTGGTAGGCGCCCGGGAATCCGCGCGAGTCGTAGGAGAGATTCAGTGATGCGAAGGCGTCGCCATTGTCCTCCTGGACGAAGCCGACGAGGGCGGGATTTTCATCAAAGGAAGGCCCATCCGCCCCGTCCACGGAGATCTCCCCTCCGTCCATCATGCTCACGGTATGGCTGAAGGCCTTTCGAAAGAGCCACTCGTCGTTGCGGATCACGTTGATGTCGACCTCCTCCTCCACATCGAGGCGGGACTCCATGGTGAAGTAGGGCAGCCCGCTGTAGAACGTGTAGGTGACCTCGATGGCGACCGCGGTCTGCGGAAGGGCGGGGTAAACGGGGCACACCGGATACCCCCAGCGACTGATCCGGGTATAGACGCTCCCTCCCTTGACCACGGTGTAGTTGGGCGGCTCCGGCCAGTTGGTGATGCGGTAGCGCAGCTGGTCGCTGAAGTCGGGGTTCCAGTGAATGCAGGAGTCCTCCCCATGCCAGGCGATGTCGAGGGCGCGCGCCGGATCGTTGGTGGCGTTGGTGAGGTCGATCGGCGTAGGGTCCTCCCACCCCAGAGACGTGTGGCCCCAGCGCCTGAACTCCAGGTTCCTGAGCTGGCCCATGACGGGAGAGAGCCGGGCCCTGTAAAAGTCGTTCTCGATCTCGAGCGCATAGCCGCGACCCGAGACGATCAGGTCGCTGCGCTCTGACGGGGCCCAGCAGGCGGGCGAGGGGTTGCCGTAGAGGAGATAGAAGGTCTTGCGCTCATGGGGTCGAAGATCTGCCAGGAAGACGACGGTGCAGCGGTCTGTCGAGCCGCCGGGCGCCGGCGAGTTCACCTGACAGCGGAGCTCCGTGTCCGAGCCCTCTGCCAGCAGACGGATCTCAGCTTCCGGGTCGAGGATCTGCCCGGTCGCGAAAGCGACCTCCAGGTGAACGGGTTCGGCAGAGCGGCCCAGGCCGCGGGTCTCGGTAAGGTCGAAGCGCTTGAAGTACCTCCCCCCGCCCCGCCAACGACCGAAGCGGTCCCCCGGCAGATCAGCCACTTTTCCCCACGTATCCTTCGCGAGGAGCAGGGGGCTCGAGTCAAGTGTTCTCTCGTCGTAAGCGACGGATCCGTCGAGAGAGGCGGCTTTCTCCGAGCGGACGTGCAGCTTCCCCTCTGGGGGATCGCCTTCCTCGAAGCGCAGCGCCTGGCGGGCAGAGACGTTCAGCCGATCCGGAGTCCACGCCGGTTCCCAAGCGCACTCCACCTTCACCTCACCGACTCCCTCCATGCCGAGGATCTTCTGGCGCACGGCCGATGTGAGGCTGTTTATCTGCACATGGCCGCGGTTGAACAGGGTGACGACGACGTGTACGTCGTCCTCGGTGACCTTGACTTCGTACACCAGGCCCACGTCGACGACACTCAGAGGGGTGCCGAACATGGAGTCCTTCAACTCCTTCAGCTGCTCCCACACGGCTTCTTCCGCAATCACGCTCCCACCATCCTCACAGGACTCAGTCGCCTACGACCACGGGATCACCAGTGCGAAACCGACGGAGGACCTCCTCGTCCAGTTCGACCCCCAGTCCCGGGTCTTCCGGCACGGCGAAGAAGCCGGCCTTCGGTTTCAGGGGATCGGCGATGACAGAGGCCACCCGCAGGTCGGGCACGGTGTCGACGGCCCTGGTGGCATTGGGCAGCGCCGCGGCCAGGTGCACGGCCCAAACGGTATTGATGCCGGCGCCCGCCCCACCGCCGGCGAGCTCGACGGCCACAGCGCGATGGCCGGTGGCCTCGGCCAGGTGAGCGACCTTCACGGCAGTGGCCAGGGGCCCACCGATCTGGAAGTAGTCGCAGGCATCATGGCGGCAGCACAGCGCCGCCCACTCGGGATCGGCGTGCAGACTGATGCGCAGACCGGCAGAGCTCCTGAGGAAAGCCAGACCGCTGAGATTCCTGTCGTTGATGGGGCCCTCGAAGTAGTCGATGCGGTCCATGTAGCGCTCGAGAGCACGGGCGAAGTCGAGCATCCGGTCCACGGTGAAGTAGTCGGAGTAGCGGTGGCCGTTGAAGTCCGGGCGCAGCCGGTAGCCAGCCGGGACCACCGCGAAGATGCGCTCCGCCTGCTCGATGAAGTCCTCCCACGGCCGCACCTTCAGCTTGTGAACGAAGTACCCGCCCCCGACTGCTGCCAGCGCTTCAGCGGCGGCCTGCTGCGGGCTCATGTCGATGGACCAGAAGGCCGCCTCGACGCGATCGCGGCACTTCTGGCCGATCAACCGGTAGGCGGGCACTCCCAGACTTTTGCCGAGGATATCGTAGATCGCCTCCTGGACAGGTTCGGGATCTGGGCCCATGAGGAGTTCGGCCGGGTGCCGGCCAATGTACTTCTCCAGGTTGCCTCGGCAGTCGCCGCCCTCGCCTACACCGACGATGCCGTCGTCGGTGAGGAACCGGTAGACGAAGGTCCGTTCGGCGCCCGACATGTGCGCCGACATCGGCTCGGAGACGCGGTCCAGCCAGGGGATCACCAGTTCGGTCGATTCGATGCGCGTGATTTTCATAGTGGAATTCCGCTTTGGCGCCCAGCCGGTCGCCAGCTCCCGCAAAAGCGGCGGGGCTGCTGGGCGCGCGCCGCCGAAATAATGCCTATTTTTTGCCGTACCTGCAATCGCCGCTCGCGCCGCAATTCCAGGAACATGAGGGGCCGCGGGAAAGCGGGTGGCGTCACCACCAATATCGCCTCGCCAGTGGCGCAGCCGCAGATTCTGCAGCATAGGGTACGCTTTGCACCGGAAATACAGCATAGCGGTGGTCGGTGGCGCCGGGACCTGGGGATCTCGGTACCTGCGCGCCTACGCAGAGCACCCCGAATGCGAGGTCATCGCCCTCGTCGACCGCGCCCGTGCCCGCCGGCGCGAATTCGCCGAGCACTACGGTGTCAGGGTCGCCTACGATGGCCTCGAGGAGCTGCTGGCTTCCGAACTCCCCAACATTGTCTCCATCGTGCTGCCGGTGGCCGAGAATCCGTCGGCGGTAATCGCCTGTGCCGAAGCGGGCGTCAAAGTGGTGTCGTGCGAGAAGCCGATGGCGGTGGAGCTGCGCTGCGCGGACGACATGGTGCGCGTCTGCAGCGAGCGCGGCACGGTCTTCTGCTGCGGCAGCGTCTACTCGGGCGCACCTTATCTTCGCCAGACCCTCGACTGGGTCGAGGAGGGTCACCTGGGACGCATCACCGGCGCGGCCATCCCGGGTGGATTGCCACACGAGGTCGCCGGTGGGGGCTGCGTGCAGTTGACGATCCTGCGGCTGCTCACCGGTCTGGAGGTCGAGTGGGTGGAGGGCTGGGTTCTGCCACCGGAGCCGGGGTGGTCATCGCCCACCGGGGGGAGCGACTCTCTGGGGGACTCAGCCAGCGACTGCCCCGCCTACGGCCGGCTCGGTCTCTCCGGCGGCGTCATCTGCGAGATCCCGCGACCCGAAACAGCTACGCCATGCCTGGTGGCGGCAACGGGAGAGCGGGGACAGCTGTTCGTCAGCTCGCCGAGGCCGATTCTCATCGCGGGAGCCGGGGCGGCTTCGACTCCGGTCAGTCCCGGTTTCCTCGACAGCCCTCCCGGCGACTGTTTCACGGCACTGATCGAGCGGCTCATGAGGGCCTTCGACACGGGGCGGGAAGTCTACGACAGCGGCCATGGCTACCACCAGGCCCTCGAAATCGCCATGGCGCTGAAGCTCTCCGCACAGCGCGATCACGAGCGTCTCCCATTGCCTCTGGCGGATCGCTTGCAGAGAATAGTCCCTCACCCCTACCGCCTGCGCGGTGGTGATGTGGCTGGCTGGGAGAGCATCGGCTACCGTGGGCCGCCGCGAGTTTCACGATGAGTGGCCGGTGCCAGCGAGGCGGAGGCAACTGGGAGAGCATGCCGAGATGGCGGGTATAGCCAAACCCTGGGTGAATGTCACCCTGCAGGGGCCGGCGGACGGCGGCGACTTCGGTCCGCTCACGCCAGGCACCCGAACCGGCGGAATTCAGGAGGCGCTGGATTACGGCAACGAAAACTCCCGGGATGTGTTCATCCACGGTGGCCCCGGGGGACTGCACGAGGGGGATGGAAACCCGCACAACATCTACCAGCTTGAAGAGACCCTGCGCGTGGCCTGGAGCCAGGACTTCACCGTGCAAGGCGGCAACTACCTGTTGTCTTACACGGCCAGCAGCGGCTCCGCCATTCACATCGACAGCCAGATGAACTGCCGCTACAAGTTCGGCCTGGTGTCCTCTTCATCTCCGGACCCGGTCGTCTGCATGCGGCCGGAGACGCCGGGGCCCGATGACTTCGTCGTCATCACCGCCTGCGTGTTCGATTTTTCGGCGGTGGTGTCGGGCCATCCGCGAGGGACGAGCATCCTGCTGGACTCGTCCCTCGGGCCGATCATCAACTCGAGGATAGCGGCTGAGGAAACCAACTCGCAGGGCACTGGTTTGCACATCAGCGACGCGGCGGGCAGCGGTCAATGGATCAGCAACAATCAGATCCAGGTCGTGTACGGCAACCAGTACCACGGCACCGGCGCCTGCGTGGGACTGCAGCTTGGGGAACCGGGATCGAGCAAGATCGTCCACAACTCCCTCGAGATGTCCTGTCACGCCCCTAGAGGAGCGCACTTCGACGAGGCCAGCAGGCGCTACGTCACCGTAGAAGACTTCGCCCCCAAGGGCGCCGTGGGGGCCTCCATCCACGCCCAGCGGAACAAGCTGACGCTCTCCTGTTTCGGCAAGAGGGAGCCCGGCTGCGACCTCCTTTTCGGTCCTGATTCCCGCGACAACACCATCTTCGCGCTGAGCTTGCCCAATGGCGTAACCAACCGGGCAGCTGTGCCCTCCGACAAGGTCATCCCCAACTGGCCGATCGGGTTCGACATCGAGACGCCCCCGGTCCCAGCTCGCGGCGATTTCCTGGTCAACAGAACCTCGCACGCGGTCCAGGTGCTGATCGTCAGCGCCGGCCAGGTGACGGAGTGGTCGTTGGGGGACAGCGGCAGCACGGCACAGGGAGTGCCGGGCAATCTCAGCCTGGTCGACAATCTGAGCGGAACGCCGCCGGAGCTCCTCCCTCCCCGGCCGCCCCAGGAACAGCTGGTCAGGGCCGGACTTCACGCCGGCCAGACCTTCATCCTGGAGCCCGGTGACAGAGTGAAATTCGTTTATACGGAAGCGCCGGCCTGGCGCTGGAAAGCGCTGAGGCAGTAACGCGCCCTCGTTGATCGGCGTCGGTGGTCGTGGCGATCAAGATCATCGCGGCAGCGGCTCATGCAGCTGGGTGGCGCCGGCGCCTAGCCGCGCTGGTCAGGCCAGTAGCAGCTCGCGCACCACATGGGACGCTGCCGCCCATCAGCGTATAAAAGGTCATCAACCACGCCTGCCGAGGTGTGCTGACTGGGCCTCGGCGCGCCCTCGATAACCGGAGACGCACCATGGACCTACTCGATCCGATAGATCTGACCGAGCGCATCCGACTGGGACAGAACGCTCTGCTGGGAGGGCTCGATCCATCCCAGGGGTACATGCCCTACTGGAACAGCCGCTGCGAAGAGGGGAAGCTGGTCGCCTTTAGACACGGAGGGGCATGGGACTGGTGTCACGACGTGGCCAGGGGGATTCACGCTCTGGGCATGGCGGAGCAGGCAACAGGTGACTCGGTGCCGGTCGAGGTGTGGTCGGCGCTGGCCGACCTTCAGGTCGGCCTGTTCGCCGATGACGACCTGCCGGGGTGTCCGGACGACGAAACGGGCGAGCGCTTCGTCCACCTGCACAACATCCGCGAGGCCGCTCACGCACTGGCGGCGCTGATACGAAAAGGGGATCCTCGCGCCGACAACCTGGCGCGCCGCATGGTGAGGAAAGTGCTCGCCGCCGTGGACCAGGAGGGCGTCATCGATCTGGGGGCGCTGTCCCCGCACGTTTCAGAGTACACCGACCAGCCGCACCAGGAGGGGCGCGCCGTCGACGCTATGGTGCGCCTCTTCCGTGTCAACGGCGACGAGGCCGCACTGGACCTCGCGGACCGGATGACGCGTTTCGCCCTGGCGCGCTGTTTTGCCGAAGAGGGCAGCATCAGGGAGGAGGCCAGCACCCACGGGCACTCCATCAACGCCATGGTCGCCGGCATGGCGGATCTGGCCCTGCTCACCGGTGACGCCGACAGGCTGCTGCGGATCAAGGCGATCTACGACGTCGGTCTGCCGCGGTTCAACAGCAGTTTCGGGTGGTCGCAGGAGGCGCTCAATCACTACAACCTGAGGGGGGAGTCCAACAACACCGGTGATCTGCTGCGTCTCGCGCTGTTGCTGGGGGCGTGTGGATGGACCTCCTGCTACGAGGACGCCGAGCGCATCCTGCGCAGCCATCTGCTGCCTTCGCAGGTCGTGGAGGTGGCGGACCTGCCCGATGACGAGGCAGCGGAGGATGCCTGGTCGCGGCGGGCATCGCGGTTGCGTGGCGGCTTCAGCTTCCCGACACCGAACGATCTGCTCGTGGACGGGAACGCCCCGTTGACGACTTACGACATCACCTCGGGAGCGGTGGACGGATTGTGTGAGGCCCGCAAGGGGATGGCAACGTGTATGAGCGGGGTGCCACGGGTGCACCTCCTGTTTTCCGGGGCTGCGGCGGGGATGCGAGTCGAGAGCGACCTGCCCGCAAGCGGCGCCGTGCGCCTCCAGGGCGAGGGGGGAGTAAGGTCAGCCATGGTGCGTCTGCCGTCGTGGGCGGATCCACAGCAGACGAAGGTGACGGTCGGGGGGAGAGAGGTGCCGCTGCGAGTGTACGGAGGTTATGCCTTCATTCCGATGGAATCGACTGGATTCGCAGAGGTGACGTTTCCCATGGCCGAGACGCGCACGGTGGAGTCGATCTGCTACCAGCGATATACCATTCAATGGCGGGGCGACCAGATAACGGCGATGTCGCCAGCAGCTGAGAATCGGCCCATGTTTCCCCCGTTGGTGTCCTAAGCCGCGGTCGCTCGGTCTTCCAACTCTCCTCGTCACGAGTATATTCTGTGGCAGGTTGAGATATGGGTTCCTCTCTTTCATTCCATTGTTGCCGGCGTCTCATGGGCTGCGCCCGGGCTCGGGCAACCGCCGCGGACGTCGAGGTCTTCCCCTATGGCACGGTTGATCTTCGGTTGAACCGGCACAAGGGCCGCGTCTGAGCATCAATCGCCAGCGGCGCGGCGATGGCCCGTTCTCTGGCCGGCAACGCCGGTTTGCTGGCGCCCAGAAGACACCTAAACAGGAGAACAATATGCCCCTGAGTCCCGCCCGCATCGGTTCGAGAAGAGAACTCTTCGTTGACCGGACTCTCATCGACCGTCTCGGTGGCGCCACCCTGAGGCTGCACCCGCCGGAACGGCGCGAGGTCGTCTTCCAGATCGAAGGCCCTATCGAGAATGGCTGTACCGGCTGCTACAACCTCTGCCAGGCCGACGAGGAGTACCGCCTCTATTACCGGGGCTACTACCCGATCGGAGAGCGCCAGGCCGACTGGGCGGAAAGCCAGACCGCTCACCTCGCCCTCAGCGACGACGGCATACACTTCCGGCGACCGAAGTTGGGACTGGTGGAGTTCGAGGGCAGCGCCGACAACAACATCGTCTTCAAGGGGTACGAGGGCCACAACTTCTGCGTCTTCAGAGACGGGAATCCAGCAGCTCCGCCAGAGGAGCGCTTCAAGGCTGTCGGGGGCAGCGCCGAGAACCGGCTCTTCGGATTCTGTTCCGCCGACGGCAGGCAGTGGCGACGGCTGCGGGAGGAACCCCTCGACGTCACCGGCGCTTTCGACTCCGTCAACGTTCCTTTGTGGGATCCGCACGCCGGTGTGTACCGGATCTTCAGCCGGTATTTCGAAAAGACTCCGTCTGGAGGTGTGCGCGCTATACAGAGCTGTAGCTCCGATGACTTCGTGCACTGGACAGAGCCGGAGAAGCATGGCTACGCCGAAGGGGCCCCCCTGGAGCACTTCTACACCAACGCCACCACGCCGTGCCCCGGGGCCGAGCACATCCTGCTCTCTTTCCCCATGCGCTTCCTGCCCCAGCGCACGCGGAGCAAAGAGGGGATGGACTACCCGCAGGAGGGGCTTTCGGATGCCGTCTTCATGAGCAGCCGGGACGGGGTTCACTGGGATCGCAGCTTCCTGGAGGCCTGGGTGCGCCCCGGGCAGGAGCAGCGCAACTGGACCCATCGCAGCTGCACCCCGGCGGTGGGCATACTGGAAACCGGGGAGCGGGAGTGGTCGATGTACCTTGCCGAGCACTATGGCTGGGACACCAATCGCCTGCGTCGCCTGGCCATTCGCCCCCACGGTTTCGCCTCGGTGTCGGCATCTGGCGTAGAGGGGGAAATGGTGACGCAGCCGCTGGTGTTCTCCGGGGGAGCCCTGCGCCTCAACTACTCGACATCGGCAGCGGGCTCGGTGCGCGTTGAGCTGCAGGAAGAATCGGGGGCTCCCGTAAAGGGGTTCACCCTCGACGACATGGACCCCATGTATGGGGACGAGCTGGACGAAACGGTAGCGTGGAAGGGGGGCGCGGACCTCCTAGCCCTGCAGGGAAAGGCGGTTCGCCTCCGCGTCGCCCTGAGAGACGCCGATCTGTTTGCCCTTCGGTTCACGTAAATGGAGAGGAAAGATGATCGAGTGCACCGATACAGGCCTGGTTTATCGCAACCCAAAGCCCTATCTCTACGCCCGCCACACCTGGCACCCGTCGCTGGTGCGGCTGCCAACGGGCGAGCTGCTGGCGGCGTTCGACATCGCCCAGGCTGTCGAGGCGCTCGACTACCGGACCTATCTGTCGCGCTCGAGCGACGGGGGCCAGACGTGGTCGCCCCCGGAGCGGCTGTTCGAGGACCCGGTGGAGCGGCCATCGACGCACTCGGTGCGGCTGAGCCGCATGCGCGACGGTACCATCGTCGGTTTCGGGGCGCGCTGCTACCGCGACGATCCGGAGCAGGGAGTGGTGAATCGGGAGAATCTCGGGTTTCTGCCGCTGGAGCTGATCCTGCTGCGCAGCGACGACGACGGCCACACCTGGCGGGGGCCGCGGACCATCGATCCGCCTCTGGTTGGACCTGCGTTCGAGGTATGCCATCACGTCGTCGATCTGGGGGACGGCCGCTGGCTCGCGCCCACAGCGACGTGGAAGGGTTGGGACGGGGAGGCGCCGAACGGGATGAAGGCGATCGCGCTGGTGTCGCGCGACCAGGGCTCAACGTGGCCGGAGTACATCGTCGTGATGGACGCCTACGACCGCGGCGTTATCAGCTGGGAGCAGTCGCTGGTACAGCTGCCCGATAAGCGCCTGCTGGCGGTGGCTTGGTCCTTCAACCAGCGCACCGGGCGGAGCGAGCCAACACCGTATGTGGTGGCCGACGCCGGCGGCACGTTCTCCGAGGCCCGGATGACCGGCCTGAACGGACAGACCGCGAAACTGGTGGTGCTGCCGGATGGTCGCTTGTTGTGCCTGTACCGTCGCGACGACAGACCGGGGTTATGGGCCAACCTCTCCCTCCTGGATGGTGACAAGTGGGTGAACCTGGCGGAGACCCCGGTGTGGCAGGGCGCCGGGTCGGGGATGACGGGGGAGGGCATCAGCAGCGACGAGCTCAGCGGTTTGAAGTTCGGCTATCCGAGCCTGCTCTGCATGCCGGACGGGGAGGTGATGGCGGTCTTCTGGTGCGAGGAAGAGGGCATAAACAACATAAGATGGGTGCGGATCCGAGTGTCGTGAAGCTCGTCGGTGCCCAGCTGCCGCCGTCGGGACAGGCCTTCCCTCACCAGATCCTGGTTCCGCCTGCTGTCAGCTGCCAAATCGAGAGTCGCAGGTCTCTCGGTTCGGACGTTTCATACGACATCAGGGCGTAGACAAAGAGCAGCAGGCCCAATATCTCCAGCGACGCCGCGATCGTGGAGCCGGTTGCGTAGCTCGTGGTTTCCTTGCCGTGCAGCACGGCCTGGCGTGCCTTGAGCAGCTCCATGCCCAGCGCCCCTGAGACCTAGGTATTGCCCGCGAGAGGCAGGCGAATAAGAACGCCAACAGAAGGACCGATCTCTTCGGATCCACCGCGATATTCATTGTCGGCTGATTCCTCACCTTGGGAGATGTCTGGAGTGCCCGCCCTTCGGCGCCTCGGGCGCCTGTCGCTGCTGATCGGCATCCTCCTTCTGCCCATTCAGGTCAGACAGGGGGCCCTGCTGACCGCATACGGTCTGCAGTGGGCGGATGTGTGCCTGGGCCTGTCGCTGCTCATAGGAGCGCTGACCAGACCTGCTCTGCTCTCTGGTCTTGTCCGGATCTGGGGCCTGTTCTGGATAGCGGCGCTGCTGAGCGCTTATCTGACACCGTCTCTCTATACATACGTCCGATGGTTGGGATTGATCTACGTAACCTGTATGTCGGGCCTGGTGCCGATGTATTTTGACGATATCGGCGGGGAGAGCCGTC